>DASZRI010000048.1:0-11818 GCA_035549215.1 Gemmatimonadaceae bacterium
ACAAGGAGCTGCACGGGGAAGGCGACGCTGCCCCGCGCCACCTGCCGCACCTGGTGGCGCGCGTGGGGGCGCGCGACGTGATCATCGCGCTCGAGACGGTGGACTACATCCAGGCCGACGACGTGTACGCGGCCGTGGTGACCGGCGGCCGGCGGCTGCTGGTGCGCACGGCACTGGACGCCCTCGAGCAGTCGCTGGACCCGGTGCAGTTCGCGCGCGTGCACCGCTCGTACATCGTGCGGCTGGACCGCGTGGCCGAGGTGCGCCGCGGGGCGGGCGATGCGATGCAGGTCGTGCTGCGCAGCGGCGTGACGCTGCCCGTGAGCCGGCGACGCCGCTACACGCTGGGCGCGCTGCTGTCGCCGTTCGCCACATAGTTCCCGCCATTCGCGACGCGGGCGCTGCCGCGTGCGCGCCTGGCTGCCGAGCATTCCGGGCAGGCGCAGTTTCACGACCCCGATCCGGAATGCCAACATGCTTGCACACCTCGCGCTCGCTGTCCTGCTGGCCGTGCGGCCGGCTCCTGTTCGTCCCGCCGTTCACGCCGCGCCCGATCCCCGGGCCGTGGTGAACGATGCCATCGCCGCCATGCAGGGCGGGGCGTCGCTGCGTGAGCTGCGGTCGCTGCGGCTCACCGGCGTCGAGCACGAGTTCATGCTGGGCAATGCGGAGCGCGCCGAGGGTCCGTGGCGCACGTCGTACTGGCGGTTCAGCGAGCTGCGCGACGTGGGGGCGCCCGTGCTGCGGCGCACGGAGTGGACGCTGACGCCCGACGGCGAGTCGCCGGTGTCGCGCACGTACGTGCTCGCCGACTCCGTCCTGGCCGTGGAGAGCCGGGGGCGGCAGGCGGGCCTGTCGCACGGGCAGTACGAGGACTGGATGGACCGCGTGGACGCCTCGCCCGCGCGCGCGCTGCTGCTGGCGTCGGCCTCGGCGGGGCTGCGGTGGGACCGGGCGGTGACGCGGTTCGGCGTCACGAGCGACGTCGTGTCGTTTCCATGGCGCAACGGGCGCATGCGCGTCGAGGTGAGCCGCGAGTCGCGCCTGCCGGTGGCCGTGGAGGTGTTCCGCGCGTATCCGGACAACTTCCGCTGGGCGCCGTTCGGGGACGTGACGATGCGCTTCGACTACGTGGACTGGACGGTGCAGCCGACGCTGCGCGGCGCGTGGTGGCCGATGCAGGAGAAGGTGTCATTCAACGGGCAGCCGTATCGTGACGTGACGTACGGCAGCATCGCGCTGGCCGCCGATCCCGCGCCGGCGGACTCGTTCGCGGTGTCGGACTCCGCGCGGGCGCAGTTCGCGGCGGCGTCGGCGCTGAACTTCTCGCGGTTCACGTTCGGGGCGCGCGGCGCGCCCACGGAGCTGCGGCCGGGCATCGTGCGCGTGCCCGACTTCTGGTCCATGACGCTGGTGAAGCAGCCGGACGGCGTGGTGGTGTTCGAGGCGCACATCAGCGCGTCGTACCTGCACGCCGTGCTGGCGGAAGCGGGGCGTCGGTGGCCGGGGTCGAAGGTGAAGGCGATCGTGATGACGTCGGACCCGTGGGCGCACCTGGGCGGCGTGCGGGAAGCGATGGCGCTCGGCATCCCGATCTACGTGAATGCGCGGAGCGTGCCGTTCCTGGAGTCGCTGGCGCGGGCGCCGCACACGCTGGAGCCGGACGCGCTGGCACGGTCGGGGCGGGCGCCGACCCTGGTGGGCGTGCGCGGCAAGGTGACGATCGGCGCAGGGCCGACGCGGATCGAGCTGTACCCGGTGGGTGGCGCCTACGCGGAGCGGATGACGATGGCGTACTTCCCGGAGTACCGGCTGCTGTACGGCGCCGACCTGGTGTTCCCCAACCGCGGGCCGGACGGGAAGTTCGCGCCCGGGTTCGACGAGACGCCGGCAACGGACCTTCGGCGCGCAGTCGCGCGCGAGCGGCTGGCGGTGGACACGGTGTTCTGCGTGCAGAACTACGGGCCATTCGCGTGGGGCGCGTTTTCCGGCCACTGATCACTTCAGGGGAACAGTACGTCGACGCGAACGCCCGGCATCCCCCGCGGCCGGCGACGGCTAACGCGGGACCAGGAGCAGCAGCGCGGTGATCGCTGGATCGGCGGTCACCGCGCTCTGTCGTCCGTGCATGCTTGCGAAGGTCCTGACGGCGGTGAGCCATGGCAGGTCGGCCATCGGCGAGTCCGCGAGCTCCTGCAGGACGCGCTCGCCGCCGGCTCCGACCACGACAGTAGCCGCGCGACGCGCCTCGCGCGCGATGGTCGCGAGCTCCGGACGCAGGTGGCGAGGCGCGCGGCTCGCAATCGCATCGATGCGTCGCAGCAGGCGCCGACGGACGCGCGCCACCGCCGCCGAGGGGGCATCGAGCGGGGCAACCGTAGCGCGCCGGGCGCACCACTCGAGGACCGCGCACCGCGCTGCGCGCTCGCAGGCCTCGTCGACCGGCGCCGCGACATGCGTGCAAGCGCGCACCGCATCCAGGACCTGCGGCAACGCAGTCGTCGCTGCAGCTCCTGCGCTCACGACGACTGCCGGGCGCTGGCCGGGCGGTACGGCCACGGCGATGAAGCCGGCGCGCGTTGCGCGAACGGCGGCAACGACCGGGCTGTCCGAATCCGCGGCGGACGGCGCCGCTCGCCAGCGTTCCAGCTCGGCGACCAGTTCCGCGTGCTGCGCGACCGCGGATGCTTCCGGCTCGATGATGCCGAGCATGCGCGGCATGACGAGGCCCGCGACGCCGACGCTGCGCGCGGCCGCCGAGATCTTGGCGCGCAGGCGGTCCTCGGCATTGAGAATGCGCTCCGTGGCTGCGGGCGGGCGGAGCGCGTAGACGGCGATCTCGCGGTGAGTCGACCCCAGGCGTCGCACGCGGCCGATGCGCTGCTCGACGCGGGCCGGGCTCCAGGGCAGGTCGGCGTGGACGACGACGCTGGCGCGCTGCAGGTTGACCCCCTCGCTCAGGACGTCAGTCGTGACGAGCAGCGCGATGCGCTGATGGTCCGGCGGCGCCGGACCAGGCGCGAGCTGGCGCAGGATGTCGCGTCGAGGGACGCGCCCACTCGCCACCAGCCCACCGCGCTCGGTGAGCATCGCGATGCCTGGCAGGTGCGCAAGCCGCCGGTGGAGCGCGGTGACCGTCGCCGCGAATTCCGAGAAGACGATGATCACGGCGCCAGCGTGTTGCTCGAGGATGGCCCGAAGTGCATCGGCGCGCCGGGCGTCGGGGTCCGGGGCCGCGTCCGCCGCCACGAGCATCGCGCAGATTGCGCTCCGGTGCGCGCGCACGGAGTCGGCGAGCGCGGAGCCGGCGGGTGCCGGCGTCGCAGCAACGAGTTCGGGAAATGCGAGCTGCAGCGCGCCGTCGCCCATTGTCCAGGCACGAAGCTCGGTGCGGGTCGGGTAGCGCCCAGCCTCGAGCGCGGCGAGCAGTGCGTCCGCGACGGACAGGCGCCGCCGCAATGCGGTGCGCAGCGCCGCGCGGCTCGATGCCCACTGGCGGATGAGCGACAGTGCAACGAGCGCGTCGGCGTGGCCGCCGTCGGCGGGCGGAACTGGCGGCGGCAGTTCCTGCAGTTGGTCGAGCAGCGCGCTGTCGTCCCCGCACTCGAGCCAGCGCACCGCGCCCACCGCGGGGAGCGCTGGGCGCAGCTCAGGGAGCGACGCCGAGTCCCGGCGCACGATGCACGCGGCGAGCTCGATCTCCGACAGGGTATGGGCCCGTGCGCCGAGGAACAGGCCCAACTGGTGGCGCAGCTCCTGCACGGAATTGTGCACGGGGGTGGCGGAGAGCAGGAGCACCGGGACGCCGGTGCAGAACCTGGCGAGTGCCGGGTAGCGTCGCGTATTCGGATTGCGCACGTGATGCGCTTCGTCCACGAGCACGAAGTCCGGCGCCGGCCCGACTGGCGCGCCGCGGCTCAGCGCCTCGAATGACACGATGCGCGCCGTGCGGTGCGCGTGGCGCAGGGCATCCTGCCACATGGCGCGAAGCGCGGCCGGCGCGACGACCAGCAGGTTGGCCGCGTCCAGGCATGCGGCGAGTGCCGTGTACGTCTTGCCCAGGCCGACGCTGTCGGCGAGCATGGCGCCGCCGTGCTGCGCGATGATCTCACGCAGGCGCGCCGCGGCCTCCACCTGGTGCGGCCGAAGCGTCACGTCGCCGATGCGCCACGGTGCCGGATCTCCCAGCACGGCGCGGGCGATGGTGTCCATCACCCGCTGCAACCGCGCGCGATGGGCAGGCTGCATCTGCACCGGCGGTGCGCGGCGGGCAGTCATGGCTGCAGGACCCATGTGAGCAGCGGCGAGACCTCGCCAGCGCGCATGCCGTATGCACCCAGCACGGCGTCGGTGAGCTCCGACGCGCCGGGGGCAGCGGCCGGCGTCTCCCTGGCGCGCGCCCCGAGCGGCGCGAGCATGCGTCGCGCCCGCTTCCAGTCGTGCGGGATTGGAAGCCGTGCCATCACCCACGCCATGTAGCGTCGATAGTTGCCGCGCGCCGGCTCGGCCAGGACATGCAGCCATGCGGCGGCGACCGGCGAATTGAGCAGCGCCGCGAGCGCGAGCGAATCTTCTTCATCAGGGCATCGCACCACGTAACAGGTGTTGAGCGGGACGACGGGACTTCCGGCCGGAATGGCGATGGCGCGCGGCGTGCGGCCGAGGTCCGCCCAGACCACGCGCGCGAGGTCACGGCGAGCGCCCTCGACCCGGAACACTGACCACCACGGGATAGTGCCGCGCGCATCGGTCCGTTCGCGGAGCCGGCGCTTGAAGCGATGCAGCCAGCGAAGGGCCAGCGGTGGCAGCGCCGGAAGCGGCGCGCCGCGCTCGTCGTGCGTCCACAGGATGCGCTCGGCAGTCGGCGCGCGGCGCCAGGGGGCGAGGTCCTCTCCGCGCGCGATGGGTCGCAGGAGTGCGCGCTCGATTGTGTGCTCCCGTCCGTCCTGGCCGCGCACCCGTGCGACATCGTCATGCACTTCCGTGACCTCGACGACGTACGCCTCGTTGCACCCGCATTTCACGCCGAGCAGCGGCCGGCCGAACATCGTGGCGGCCAACGGGACCCCGGACGCCGCGAGCGCCTCGAATGCGCGCCGCGCGGGCGGCGGCAGGAGCAGCCACGGGCTGCCCGGCGTTGGATCAAGCGGAATGTCGGCGGACGGAACGCGCCAGGTGAGGACCCCGGCGCGCCGCCAGGTGGAGACGCGCGTGCACGGTGACGTAGCTGCCTTGTCACTCGCCGAGCGCCGACGCATGACGACCAGCGACGGGTAGACCGCGGCGTCGAAGAGCGGCGGAGCGTCTGAAAGGTCCTCGAGCATCGTCAGGTTCGAGTGCTCGAGGATCAACCGCCGCACCCCGCCGCCGGCGAGTGCGCTCCAGAGCTTGGACGGCACGAGCAGCCCCACGGCGCCACCGGGCGCGGCGAGGTCGAGCGCTCGTTCGAGAAACAGTGCGGCGAGGTCCACCTGGGCCGAGAAGCCGGCACCGGCTCGCGCCGTGGCAGCGCCATCCATCCACGGCGCGGTCCGGAAGGCGCGGTACGTGGCGCGGAGCCGGGTGCGCATGTCGGCCGGGATCCGGTGCAGCCGGACCCACGGTGGATTGCCGACTGTCACCGTGAAGCCGCCCTGCGCCGCGATGTCCGCGAAGTGCGTGGAGAAGCTGAAGGGCAGGGCGCCGCCGTCGGCAATCCGCCGGCGCTCGACGCCGAGCGTCCGCGCACGCTCGCGCAGTTCATTCAGCGTTCGGTCGTCGCGGGCCGATCCGCGGGTGCGCTGGCCGAACAGGTCGTGCGCGCGCCGGGCGAGCAGGGCTTCCCGCCGCGCGTGTCGCGCCGCGGCCAGCGCGCGGTCGGCCATGGTGAGTGCCACGCGACGCTCTTCGCGGTCCAGCATGCGCGCCAGCGCCTCCTTGCGTGCGCCGGTTGACCGGCTGTAGCGCACGCGGAGCGCGGCGGTGCGGGCGCGGACGCCGGCTGCGTCGGACGTGGCGAACGCCGCGCCGGCGAGCGAATCGCCGACGCGCACGTTGCGATCGAGGTTGGGCAGCGGTGCCACCTGCATCGGGTCGGACACCTCGGACTCGATCACGACCGCGAGCCACAACCGGAGCTCGCACAGCCACACGGCCATGGGGTTGGCGTCCACGCCGAAGATGGACCGCGTGAGCACGGCGCGCCGGATCTCGGCAGGCGGTCGCGTGTCGCCAAGCGCCTGCCGGAGCGCGGTGAGTCGCTCGAGCGCGTGCACCAGGAATGCACCGGATCCGCACGCAGGGTCGAGCAGCGTCATGCGCTCCACGCACTCGCGCAGGCGACACTCGTGCTCATGCGGGACGACACCTTCCGTCATCATGCGCGCTGCATCTTCCTCGGTGAAGCCATCGCCCGCAAGTGCGGTGGCGATCGCGACGCCGGTGACGTGCGCCACGAGCGCATGCGGCGTGAAGAACGCGCCGCTGGCGTGCCGCTCGTCGGCCGCCATGAGGCTCTCGAAGGCCTTGCCGAGCATCTCCGGATCGACGGCCGCCTCGCTGAGCGTGGCCGCATCCTCGCGTGCGGTGAACCGGTACCGGCCAAAGAGGTCGCCAACGAGCCCACCGAACGCCTCGTCGCCGAAGTGCACGGCGCGATGCCGCCGCTCGAGCGCGGACTCCGCGAAGAGGCCGCCATTCAGGAACGGGACGCGGCCGAATGCCCGCGCCGCCGGGGCGCGCCTGGCGCGCGGCGTGTTCAGTGTGCCGAACACCAGCGGGCGCAGCACTCGGCGATGGAACGCGCCGCCCGCCGCCATGCAGCGATCGAACTCGTCGGCCAGGAAGCCGCGCCGGCCGTCCATCCAGCCCTTGGCCTGGAGGAACGCGATGAACAGCAGTCGCGACGCCTGCAGCAGCGCGAGCTCCCGGCGCTCGTTGCGGCTCGCGCGGCCGCGCGCGGAATCTGCCAGTGCCTCGACGCGCTGCTCCAGTTCGCGATAGAACCGGCGCGTAAGTGCGTCGCGGCCCAGGATCTCCGTCCAGCGGAGGTGCAGCATCACGTCGTCGTCGCACGCAGCCGCGGCAAGCGCGCAGAGTGACTCGGCGTCGCTGTCCACGAGGCGTGCGCGGTCCACGATCAGCGAGCGGACGCGCGGCGGCCGGCTGTCGCCATGCCACGCTGCGAAGGCAACGCCGTCGCGATGGAGGGCGAGCAGGAGCCAGAGGACGTGCGGCGCGCGCGCATGAAGGCGCGATGCCACCTGCGTGATTGCCTCGCGCGGCGGCCGGCCGTCTTCGAGCGTGACGATGAGCGCGCGCGTCGCCCCGGGCCCGGCCCAGATGCGCGCTTCCCCGGCGAAGTCGGGGAGCGCGAGGGTGCGGCGCGTGGCGTCGTCGAGCGGCTGCCCGGCACCGGAGATCCCCAGCGGAGCCAGGAGCCGCGACAGCGCATCGAGGGTCGTCGCGTCCTGCAGCAGGGCAGCGGCGGTTCGCATGTTGAGCACGGCGCCACGCTATGCGCGCCGTGCTGCCGGGCTGTCACCGGTGCAACGCCGGCGCGCTCAATTCACGCCGCTCCGCCAGTCACCGGGGCGCGCGAACGCGCGCGGACTTCGGGCAACTGCTACGCTGCCTGGTACTCCCGCCCCTTCCACCCCACGCGCCGCCCGCGCAGCACCGACGTGGTCGCGATGTAGAGCAGCACCGCGCACCCCAGCGGGTAGAGCAGCGCATACCACAGCGGCGCGCGCTGGAAGCGATAGACGCCCACCCAGAACGCCAGTCCGGCCGCCACGCACACCGCAGCCCACAGCGTCACCGCGCCGCTCACCACGCCCAGCGGCGACAGCAGCAGCGCCAGCACCGGCAGCAGCGGCGCCAGCGGCGTCGCGATGAGCACGAACGGATAGACGGCGCGCCCCAGCGCGCCCAGCGGCACGCTCTCCCGCCCGCCCGCGAACACGTTCTTCTGCCACCCGCGCACCAGCTCGCCCAGCGACGTGTACATGCGCGTCCCGAGCTGGTCCAGCCCCAGCACCAGCGCCACGCGTCGCCCGCTGCGCCAGAAGAGCTGC
Source organism: Gemmatimonadaceae bacterium (assembly GCA_035549215.1). Taxonomy (GTDB): domain Bacteria; phylum Gemmatimonadota; class Gemmatimonadetes; order Gemmatimonadales; family Gemmatimonadaceae; genus JAGWRI01. The sequence continues at coordinate 8,055 of DASZRI010000048.1, forward strand.
GCCAGCGCCAGGTCCTCCGCCACCTTGCCGCGCACGGCCTCGTGGCCGCCCAGCGCATCGTACGCCTCGCGTCGCACGAACAGGCACTGCCCGTTGGCGATCACATCCTCCGCCTTGCGCGCCCGGCTCACCGACTCCGTGCCCCCGTACCGCGCCGCCAGCATCACGAACACCTGCGGCTGCACCACGCGCTCCCAGAACGTGCCCAGCTCCTGCCACCCGGCCACGGACATGAGGTCCGCGCCCCGCGCGCGCATCGCGTTCACCGCGCGTCCCAGCAGGTCGGGCGCATGCCACGTGTCCGCGTCCGCGAACAGCAGGATCTCCCCCCGCGCGCGCTCGGCCCCCGTGCGGCACGCCCACTGCTTGCCGAACCACCCCGCCGGCAGGTCGGGGTTTTCCAGCACGGCGAGCCGCGCATCGCCTTGCGCGATTCGCTGCGCAATGTCCCCCGTTCCGTCCGTGGAGTGGTCGTTCACCACGATCACCTCCACGTTCGGATACGTGGTGCCGAGCACCGAGCGCACGCACCGCTCGATGTTGCGCGCCTCGTTGCGCGCCGGGATCACCACGGACACGAGCGGCGCCGGCGCCGGCACGTCGGCCGGCTGCTCGTCCAGCGAGCGCGAGCGGCGCGTGCGCAGCGCCACCACCACGGGAAAGCCTACCCAGGGCAGCGCACACAGGAGCGGAATGGCAGCGATCACGCGGCGAAGTCTAGCGCGCCACGCCCCGCCCGGCACAATTCCTGCCCACGTTGACCCCGCACGGCACGTCCCCTACGTTCGCTGCTCCCGCACCCCTTTCCCGCTCGCGCATGCAGCATCCCGACCTGCTCGCCCCCGGTTCCCGCGTCGCCCTGGTGTGCCCCAGCGGCCCGCTGCGCGACCGCGCCGACCTGGACCGCGCCCTGGACAACGTCCGCTCCTTCGACTTCCACCCCGTGCCGGGCGCGTGGGTCATGGCCCGCGAGGGCTACTGGGCCGGCACCGACGCACAGCGCCTGCACGACCTGAACACTGCCCTGCGCGACGACTCCATCGACGCCGTCTGGTGCATCCGCGGCGGCTACGGCGCCATGCGCCTGCTGGACGGGCTGGACTACGAGGCGCTCCGCTCGCGCCCGCGCGCGATCATCGGCTACTCGGACATCACCGCGCTCCACTGCGCCGTGCAGCGCCGCTGCGAGCTCGTGTCCTTCCACGGCCCCACCGCCCGCGCCGCGATCACGGACTTCTCGCGCGACTCGTTCCGGCGCGCGCTCATTGACGGCGCGGACTCCGCCGGCCCTGCACAGGACGCGCACGTCCTCCACGGAGGGCGCGCCAGCGGGCGCCTGGTGGGCGGCAACCTGGCCCTGCTCGCCGCGCTGGCCGGCACGCCCTACGCGCCCGACTACGACGGCGCCATCGTCGTGCTCGAGGACGTCAACGAGCCCACGTACCGCATCGAGCGCATGCTGCTCACGCTGCGGCTGGGCGGCTCGTTCCTGCGCTGCAAGGGGATCGTCTTCGGCGCGTTCACGCACGCGGCCGAGCAGCACGAGGACGACGGCAGGCGCACGCTGCCCGACGTGCTGCGCGAGGTGGCCGACGCGCTCCGCGTGCCGTGCATTGCCGGCGTGCCGCTGGGGCACATTGACGACCAGTGGACGCTGCCGCTCGGCGCCGACGCTGAGCTGGACGCCGACAACGCGCGCCTCACCGTGAGCGACCGGCGGCGCTAATTTTCACGGGAGAGACAACCTCCCACCCGAACGCAGGCCATGAAGACCCAACAACAGTTGCTCGAGGAGACGCGGGCGCGGATCACCGAGGTCACCACCGCCCAGGCGCTGGAAGCGTTTGCCAGGAAGGACGGCACCGTGTTCCTGGACGTGCGCGAGCCGCAGGAGTGGAACCTGGGGCACATTCCGGGGGCGGTGCACGTGCCCCTGGCCCAGGTGCAGGCGCAGGTGGAGCAGGCCGTGCCCCGCGGCGCGACCGTGATCGTCTACTGCCAGAGCGGGAACCGCTCCGTGTGGGCCACCGACATCATGGAGCAGCTCGGGTACACCAAGGTTTCGTCGCTGCGCGACGGCATCCGCGGCTGGGCCTACAGCGGCGGCGAGATCGAGGACTGACCCGCCGGTGACTTCCGGGACGCACGCGCTGGACGACCTGCTCGCCCATCCGTACCTGCAGCGGCTGGTGCGCGGGCTTGGCGAGCGGCCGGGGCGCGTGGCCACGCCCGACCGGCCGGTGAAGTACGCCGCCGTGGCGGCGGTGGCGCGACTGGGCGCGCAGGGCGATCCCGAGCTGCTGCTCATCCGGCGCGCCGAGCGCGAGCGCGACCCGTGGAGCGGACACGTCGCATTTCCCGGTGGGCGCATGGAGCCGAGCGACGCCGACCTGGCCGCGACGGCGGTGCGCGAAACGCGCGAGGAAATCGGCATCGACCTCGTGGCCAGCGGCCGGCTGCTCGGCACGCTGGACGACATCGCGCCGCGCACGCCCGTGCTACCGCCCATCCTCGTGCGGCCATTCGTGAGCGCGGTGGCGCCCGACGTCGTCGTGCGCCCGAACCCCGAAGTGGCGGGGCACACGTGGGTGCCGTTCGACGCGCTGCTCGAGACGTCCAACTGGGGCACGGCGCCGATCGACATCCGCACCGTGGGCGTGCAGGACCGTCCCGTGTTCCGCTACGAGGACTTCCTGGTGTGGGGGCTCACCGAGTACATGCTGCGCCAGTTCGTGCGGCTCATGCGCGAGGAACCTCGGCCATGAGGCCGAGCGTGTCGCGGTAGAACGCGGGGGCCCGGTCCAGGTCGTGGACGCTGACGGCGATCTGGCCGATGTGCGACAGGCCGGTGAACGCGGCGGGCATGCGAACCTCGGGCGTTGAGGGTGGGGAACAATTGCCCGCCCCGGGCGGTTGATCAAGCATGAAGATCGCGACCGCCTTCTGCGCCCTTGCCCTTGGCGCGCTGGGCCTTGCCGCGTGTGATTCCGCGCAGGCCGCCAACGCCGTACCCCGTCCCGAGATGGACCACGCGCTGGCCACGACCGCCAGCCGCGACACCGCCGTGCTGGCGGGCGGCTGCTTCTGGGGCATGCAGCTTGTGTTCGAGCACGTGAAGGGCGTGCTGCAGGTGACCGCCGGCTACGCGGGCGGACAGGCGAACACCGCGTCGTACGAGCAGGTGGAGACGGGCGCGACGGGCCACGCCGAGTCGGTGCGCATCGTGTACGACCCGTCGCAGGTGACGTACGGGCAATTGCTGCAGGTGTACTTCAGTGTGGCGCACGATCCCACCGAGCTGGACCGCCAGGGGCCGGACGTGGGCCCGCAGTACCGCTCGGCGATCTTCTACGCGAGCGCGACGCAGCAGCAGGTGGCGGAGCGCTACATCGCGCAGCTCACGCGCGACAAGGTGTTCCCGCGCCCGATCGTGACGCAGTTGGTGCCGCTGCGCGGGTTCTCCCCGGCGGAGGCGTACCACCAGGACTTCGGCAAGAAGAACCCGGACAACGCGTACATCATGATCAACGACGCGCCCAAGGTCCGGCACCTGCAGCAGGCGTTCTCGGCGCTGTACGTGGAGTAGCGCCGGCGTCAGGCCGGCATCGTGGCACTTGTCCCGGACCATTGCGCCAGGTTGGGACGTTCGATAATTTAGGATTGACTAAATTCAGTATTCGACAGTCCGCATCCTGCCATGGCCCTGCCGCACGGCGACCCTGACGCAACCGCTGCACACGAAGCTGCCCCCGAAACGGGGTGGC
>DASZRI010000049.1:0-4387 GCA_035549215.1 Gemmatimonadaceae bacterium
CGCCGGCGCACTTGCCGCGTTTGGTGACGAAGTTGAAGATGCCGCCGCGGCCGTCCTCGTCGCCCGCGAACCAGTTCTGCACCGTGGAGTACTTGATCGTGGCGTCGGCGAGCGCGACGAGCTCCACCACCGCCGCGTGGAGCTGGTGCGTCGAGCGCCGCGGCGCGGTGCACCCCTCGAGGTAGCTCACGTACGCCCCCTCATCGGCCACGATCAGCGTGCGCTCGAATTGCCCGGTGTCGGCCGCATTGATCCGGAAGTACGTCGACAGCTCGATCGGACACCGCACCCCCTTGGGCACGTACACGAACGAGCCGTCGGAAAACACCGCGGAATTGAGCGCCGCGAAGAAGTTGTCGCTGTACGGCACCACCGAGCCCAGGTACTTCTCCACCAGCTCGGGATGGGTGTGGATCGCCTCGCCCAGCGAGCAGAAGATGATCCCCAGCTCGGCCAGCTGGCTGCGCATCGTCGTGCCCACGGACACCGAGTCGAAGATCGCGTCCACCGCCACGCCGGCCAGCATCTTCTGCTCGTGCAGCGGGATGCCCAGCTTCTCGTACGTGCGCAGCAGCTCCGGGTCCACCTCGTCCAGCGACTGCTTCGGCTTCACCGAGCGCGGCGCCGAGTAGTAGCTGTACGCCTGGTAATCGATCGGCTCGTAGTGGACGTTGGGCCAGTGCGGCTCCTGCATCGACTGCCAGCGGCGGAACGCCTTGAGCCGCCACTCGAGCATGAACGCCGGCTCCTGCTTCTTCTGCGAGATCAGCCGGACCACGTCCTCGTTCAGGCCGGGCGGAATTGTGTCCGCCTCGATGTCCGTCACGAAGCCGTACTGATATTCCTTGCTGACCAGGGATTCGATTGACGCGCTCATGCTCGCTCCAACAGCGACGTAGTGCGCAAGCCGTTGTCCATGAATGTCTTGAGTCGTCACGCGCGATTCGCGCGGCGGGCGGCTCGCCACTGGGCCCGGGCGCGCGACAAACCGGCGCGCCTCTGATGCAGACAAAATTACTCGGTTATCGGGGCGCACGAAAGCGAATCGCAGAAACATCAATTTTGTGATGTTCGGCAATTGACCGAGGCAACACGGGGTGCAAATTAGTTGGGCGCCATTGTTCTTTCCTCGCCCACTCCCTCCCAGCACGATGCCCCAGCAAGGCGCCCCCCGGGCCGTGACGCTGCTGATTTACAACAGGCCGGATCACACTGAACGGGTGATGCAACAGATCGCCCGCGCCCGGCCTACCCACCTGCTGATCTACGCCGACGGCGCCGCCTGCGAGGCCCACCGTCCCGCGTGCGAGGCCGCACGGGAGCGGGCAACCCGCGTGACCTGGCCCTGTACCGTGCTGACCAACTTCCGGTCCGGGAACGTGGGGGTGCGCACCGCTGTCGCCGAAGGCGTCACGTGGGCCCTGGGGCAGGTCGGAGAGTCCATCATCCTCGAAGACGATTGCCTTGCTGCACCCGACTTCTTCCCCTACGCCTGGGAACTGCTCGACCATTTCCGCCATGACCTGCGCGTCATGCACGTCGGCGGGGAGTGCTACCACGCGGCCGCGGAGGCGTACCCGTACAGCTACTTCTTCTCGCGCTACCCCCTGCCGTGGGGGTGGGCGACGTGGCAACGCGCATGGGCGCACTACGACCCGTCGCTCGCGGGTTGGCGCGACGTGCCTGACTCCGTCCTGCGCAGCTCGCTGTTCGACCTTCCAGAGGAAGTCCTGTACTGGTACCCGTTCCTGCGCGAGGCCATCGCGAACCCCGGCGACGTGACGTGGGACTATCTCTGGATGTTCGCGTGTTGGCTGAATGCCGGGCTCGCCGTGCATCCCAAGGTGAACTTGATCTCCAACATCGGCTGGGGAGTCGACGCCTCGCACACCAAGGGTACCGGCCCGTTGGACAGCCGGGCCACGGGATCCCTGGGTGCGATCGTCCATCCCGGAAGCATCATCCGCGATCGCGCGGCGGACGCCGCCACATTTGACGATCGGTTTCCGGGTCGTGAGCTGCGTCGAATGCGGGCCTGGGACTACCGCCTCACGCTCCCGCTGCGTAGGGCCAAGAGGTGGCTGTTCAACTAGCCGTTCCCTGGGGAGAGATTCTTCCCCCGGCGCGCCCCCGTCGTTCAGCCCACGATCAGCCGCACGGCCTCGGCCACCACAAGCGCCACCACCGCCATCAGGCCCACGATCCACCACAGCGGCCGCCCGGCCGGACGCCGCACCGGCCGCAGCCGTTCCGTGTCCGGCAGCTCCCGCGCCTCCGTCTTCCGCTCGGCCAGCGTGGGGTCCACCGCGGCAGAACCCGTCGCGATCGTGACATCGGGCGGCAGCGCGGACGCGGTGAACCGAAGCCGCGTGTACACCACCTCCACCACGTCCCCCTCCGTCAGCGCGTGCGGCGCCTGCAGCAGCGCACCGTTCACGCGGGTCTCCGTGGAACTCAGCGGGCGCAGCACGTAGCCGAGTGCATCCCGGCACACTTCGGCATGAAAGCGCGACGCCGCGGCGTCGCGGATGACGATCGCGTTCCGCGAATGACGCCCGATCCCCGTGCGCTCGGCGACCAGCGGGTAGGCCACCCCCCAGCGCTCGTCAATCAGGTACGCGGTCCCCGGCTCGGCGCGCGCGGGCATGGTGATCGGGAGGGCGCGTCCTCAGCGGGACAGCGTGCGCATCGCGTCGCGCAGCAGCGACGCGGCCAGCTCCACCTTGTACCCGTTCTTCGACAGCGGCTTCACGTCGTACAGCGCGCGGTCGGCCAGCGCGGCGATCGAATCCTCGTCCAGCCCGCCGCTGGCGGTGTCCTCTTCCACGGAGCTGTTCACCCGCCACGGACGCGGCGCCACCCCGCCCATCACCAGCCGCACCTCGCCCGACGCGCGCTTCACGGCGGCCAGGCTCACCAGCGCGAAGTCCCACGCCTCGCGCTGCATGAGCTTCGTGTACTGCTGGACGCCGCCTGCCGAATCCGCCGGCAGCGTGACGGCGCTCACGAACTCGCCGGGCTCGAGCACGGTCTCGCGGTCCAGGCGCGCCGACGGCAGCACGTAGAACTCGCTGATCGGGACGACGCGCGTGCCGCCCGCACCGGTGATCTCCACGCGCGCGTCGAGCGCGGTGAGCGCCACCGCGGGGTCCGACGGATGCACGGCATGGCACGGCCCGCCATCGGCGATCGCCAGGTACTGGTTCTCGCCCGACTCGGCGGGGCAGGTGGTGCCGCCGTTCTTGAGGCAGGCGATGTGCTGGCGGAAGTACCAGCAGCGCGGCCGCTGGCAGAGGTTGCCGCCGATCGTGCCCATGTGGCGCAGCGCGGGCGTGCCCACGCTCTCGCACGCTTGCGCCAGCGCGGGCCACTGCGCGCGCACCTGCGGATGGCTGGCGATCGCGTGCAGCCGCGCCGTGCCCCCGATGCGCGCCGAGCCGTCGGCGGCGATGGTGATCGCGTGCGCGTCGGGCAGCGCCCGCAGGTCCACGACGCGGTCACCGTGCACGAGCCCTTCCTCGATGCAGACGAGCAGGTCGGTGCCGCCGCCCATGGCCAGGGAGCCGGGCTCGGCGAGCTGGCGGGCGGCGTCCGCGGGCGACGCGGCGCGCAGGTACGAGAAGGACGACATGGGGATTCCGGACGTCGGGGAACTGCCCATCGCGCGGTGCTGGCACCGCCGACTTGTGCCACTGGCTAGGTTGAAAATGGTGGACGTCGGTTCACCACAGCAAGTGACGAGGTACACATGACGACGAAGACGCAATTCACGCTCGATGCCGCGCGCTGGGCCGCGGCACCGACGTTCGAGCAATGGCTGCCGACGGCGCAGAAGAACGCCGACCTCTGGGCCGCCATCTACAAGAATGCCCAGGTACCCGACGAGTTCATCGTGCGGGCCATGCGCACCGGCGGCCCCTGGCACCTCCTGGTGCTCAGCGAGGACTGGTGCGGCGACGCCGTGAACACGGTGCCCGTGGTGCAGCGGCTGGTGGAGCGCGTGCCCGCGCTCGACCTGCGCATCCTGGGGCGCGACGCGAACCTGGACATCATGGACGCGCACCTGACGGGCACGTCGCGGTCCATCCCGGTGGTGATGCTGCTCGACACCGAGTTCCGCGAGCTCGGATGGTGGGGCCCCCGTCCCACGGAGCTGCAGGCCTGGGTGCTCGGCGAGGGGCAGAAGCTGGACAAGACCGAGCGCTACAGGGAGACGCGCCGCTGGTACGCGCGCGACCACGGCCGCACCACGCTGGACGAGGTGGTCTCCATGCTCGAGCGCGGCGCCGGGGAACGCGCGGGCTGAGCAGGCGGCTCCCCTGAAAGCACGAGCGGCGGACGATGATCATCGTCCGCCGCTCTTTCGTTCGTGCTTCGCGCGAGGCGC
>DASZRI010000050.1:0-4671 GCA_035549215.1 Gemmatimonadaceae bacterium
CGACGGCGGTGAGGTAGCCCATCATGCCGCCCAGCTCGGTGGGCGCGTACACCTTGCCCGCGTCGCGCAGCCGGTCCGCCTGCGACGGGTCGGGCATGACGAGGTTCTCCGAGCCGCACACGACGCGCAGGCGCGCGTTGGCGCTGATCACGGACACCGCCGCGGGATCCAGCGAGCCGCCGGCCGCGTTCACGACGACCGCGTCCATGGGCAGTGCCAGGAACGCGAGCTTGTCCTGCGGGCCCCACGTGCGGATGCCCATCGCCTCGATCTCGCGGCGGCGGTCATCGCGCGCCTCGAGGGCAAGGATCGTGGTGCCGAGCGCGCGCAGCTCGCCCAGCACGTGCATGCCGATGTTGCCGCAGCCGACGAGGCCGACCGTGGCCCCGGGCAGTGCGACATCGAGCGCGCGGAGCATGCCCTTCAGGACCTGGAAGTTCCCCTCGCCCGTGGGGATGGACGTATCGGCCACGACGCTGCCGCGGTAGCGCGCATTGAGGTAGGCCAGCGACTGCGTGCGCCCGTCGGACATGACGCCATGCCCGAGGTCCTGCCCCGTGGTGAGGAAGATGCCCGCCGTCTGCTCGACGTCCTTGAAGCAGTCGATGGCGAAGTCCAGCAGCGCGGCGTCGTGCGGCTGGCCGATGCGCGCGTCGGGCGTGGGCTCGAGCACGCACTTGCCGCCGACGATGCGGCTCATGTCGCGCAGCGCCAGCGGACCGCCGACGTGGATCACGCGGGACCAGTGGACCTTCTCCTCCATGCCCATCGCGAGGCCGATGGCCTCGTGATCCGTGGTGAAGCCGGGTGACGAGGTGCGCGACTCGGGCGCGATGCGGAATCCGCCGAGCGACAGCTTTCGCGAGCCGGGCTCGGCGTGGGTGGCGATGCTCAGCTTCCAGCCGCGATCGGGATGCTGGTAGCGATAGACCCAGACGTTGGGATTGCGGGTCCGGGCGAGGTCCGGAATGATGGTGCGGGCCTCGGCGGGCTCGATGACGGTCTTGTGCATGTGACTGCAGCCTGGCTCAGGACGTGGGCGGATTGAATGCCTCATGCTGCACGTCCAGCCAGCTCCTGTGGTACGAGGGATCTTCCAGGGGCAGCGCGGCGCGCGCGACCTTGAGGGGACGGAAGCTGTCCATCATCACGGCCAGCTCGTCGGTGCCCTTGGCGCCAATGGATGCTTCGGCGCGGCCCGGATGCGGGCCGTGCGGGATGCCGTCGGGGTGGTGCGTGATGCTGCCGAACTCGATGCCCTTGCGGCTCATGAACTCGCTGGAGGCGTAGTAGAGCACCTCGTCGGAGTCCACGTTGCTGTGGTTGTACGGAGCCGGGACGGCGTTGGGATCGAAGTCGTACGGACGCGGGCAGAACGAGCAGATGACGAACCCGTCGCCCTCGAACGTCTGGTGGACCGGCGGCGGCTGGTGCACGCGGCCGACGATCGGCTCGAAGTCGTTGATGTTGAAGGCCCACGGGTAGAAGTACCCGTCCCATCCCACGACATCGAGCGGATGGTGGTCGAGGATGTACTCGTTGAGCCCGTTGTACTGCTTGACGAGGATGCGGAAGTCGCCCTTCTCGTCGAACGTCTGCAGCTCGCGCGGGATGCGGATGTCGCGCTCGCAGTACGGCGCGCCTTCCTTGATCTGCCCGAACTCGTTGCGATACCGCTTGGGCGTGCGGACGTGCCCGCGGCTCTCGAAGATGAGCAGCTTGGGCTGCACGCCGGCGTCCAGGCGATAGCGGTGCATGATGCCGCGGTGGATCACGAGGTAGTCGCCCTCGTGGAACGGCAGCGTGCCGAACTGCGTCTCCAGCGTGCCGCTGCCCTTGCTCACGTACACCACCTCGTCGCCCTGCGCGTTCCGGTAGAAGTGGTCGTCCTGGAGCGTGGGCTCGGCGTACAGCATGGTGATGTCCGCATTGAACAGCAGCGGCGTGCGGTCCAGCGTCGGGCTCCCGCCGGGCGTGAACTGCGACGTGCGGAAGTGGCGATGCTTGAGCGTGTGGTCCGGGTCCGCCTCGTACTTCAGCTCGCGCAGGCGCGTGACCTGCTTGACCGTGGTGGGCGGATGGACGTGGTACAGCAGCGCCGACGTGCCGGTGAAGCCTTCATGGCCCATGAGCTGCTCGGCGTAGATGCCGCCGTTGGGCTTGCGGAAGGCCGTGTGGCGCTTGTGGGGGATCTGGCCGAGGGTGTGATAGAAGGGCATCTGAACTCCGGGAACGGCGCAGGACCGAAACGGCGCAAGACCGGGAACTGCGCAGGGCCGAAACGGCGCAGGACCGAAACAGCGGGAGAGACAGCGCAGGACCGAAACAGCGATGCAACTACGGAAGACGAGAACCGCGAACCCAACTGCGCAGGACCAAACCGCGAACCCAACCGCGCAGGACCAAGCCGCGAACCCAACCACCTTCGCCCGCGCGGCGCCGCGCGAACCAGTCGCACGGCGCCGCGAGGGCTGCCTTCACTCCTTACAGGTTGCCGCGGAGCGCCTGCTCGCGCTCGATGGCCTCGAACAGCGCCTTGAAGTTGCCGGCGCCGAAGCTCTTGGCGCCCTTCCGCTGGATGATCTCGAAGAACACCGTCGGGCGGTCCTGCACCGGCTTGCTGAAGATCTGCAGCAGGTAGCCCTCGTCGTCCCGGTCCACGAGGATGCCCAGCTCCTTGAGCGGCGCGATGTCCTCATCGATGTGGCCCACGCGGTCGAGCACCGAGTCGTAGTACGTGGACGGCACGGACAGGAACTCGACGCCGTTCTTGCGCAGCTTGGTGACCGTCTTGATGATGTCGGACGTCTCGAGCGCCACGTGCTGCACGCCCGGGCCCCGGTAGAACTCCAGGTACTCGTCGATCTGCGACTTCTTCCGGCCGATGGCGGGCTCGTTGAGCGGGAACTTGATGCGGCCGTTCCCGTTGCTCACCACCTTGGACATGAGTGCCGAGTACTCGGTGGTGATCGCCTTGTCGTCGAACGAGATCAGGTTGTAGAACCCGAGCACGTCCTCGTAGAACCGGACCCACTGGTTCATGGCGCCGAGCTCGACGTTGCCGACGCAGTGGTCCACGTACTTGAGGCCCACCGACTTGCCCTGGAACACCGGCGACACGGGCACGAAGCCCGGCAGGAAGATGCCCTTGTACTTGCGACGCTCGACCAGCGAGTGGATGGTCTCGCCATACGTCTTGATCGCGGCGATCACCACCTGGCCGTGCTCGTCCGAGATCACCTCGGGCTCGCGCACGGAGACGGCGCCGCGCTTCACGGCCTTGGCCCACGCGTCACGCGCGTTGTTCACCCAGAGCGCCAGGTCCTTGATGCCGTCGCCATGCTCGTGGATGTGGCGGGCGATGTCACTGTCGGGACGCAGCGGCGTCGTGAACACGAAGCGGACCTTGCCCTGCTGCAGCACGTAGCTCGTGCTCTCGCGCCAGCCCGTCTCGGGGCCGCGGTACGCCACCAGCTTGAAGCCGAAGGCGGCGCGATAGTAGTGGCTCGCCTGCTTGGCGTTGCCGACGAAGAACTCGATGTAGTCGGTGCCGTTGATCGGGAACGTATCGTGCGCCTGGGCCGGCGCCGGGGAAGTCATCGTGGCCATGGGAAGCCCTCCTCTGGGGAAACGGGGTGGACGGTCTCCAATACCCCGCGGCGCGACGCCTGGCGTCTCCGGCGCGGGGCCCCCGCCGATCAGGCGCCCCTGGCTCCCGTGCGCGCGCTGGTCCACCAGCGGGACCACTCGATCCCGATGGCGCCGGCTGGGCGGGTACGTCGGATCACGCGCATACGCCCAATATAATGCCGGGCCGCGCCGCGGCGATCAACCACCGTCACGCCCGCAGCTCGGGGAGGTCGCGAAAGAGGTCCAGCGCCTGCGGGTTGGCCAGGGCGTCCACGTTCTTCACCGGGCGCCCGTGGATCACGTCCCGCACCGCGAGCTCCGTGATCTTCCCGCTGATCGTGCGCGGGATGTCGGCCACCTGCACGATCTTCTTCGGCACGTGGTGCGGCGTGGTGTGGGTGCGGACCTGCACGCGGATGCGCTCGCGCAGCGCGTCGTCCAGCACGAGACCGTCGCGCAGCCGCACGAACAGCACGACGCGCACGTCCATCCCCGCGTCCGTCGCGATGTCCTGCCCGACCACGACGCTCTCCACGATCTCCGGGAGCTGCTCCACCTGCCGGTAGATCTCGGCCGTCCCGATACGCACCCCCTGCGGGTTCAGCGTCGCATCGCTGCGGCCGTAGATGACCAGCCCGTCGCGCGGCGTGCGCTCGGCCCAGTCGCCGTGGCGCCACGTGTTGGGATACACGCCGAAGTACGCGTCGCGATACTTGCGGCCGTCGGGGTCGTTCCAGAATGCGACGGGCATGCTCGGGAACGGCGCCGTGCAGACAAGCTCGCCCGGCGCGCCCACGACCGACCGTCCGTCGGCGTCGAACACGTCCACCGCCATGCCGAGCCCGCGGGCTTGCAGCTCCCCGCGCCAGACCGGCGCGATCGGGTTGCCCAGCGCAAAGCAGGAGATGATGTCCGTGCCCCCGCTGATGCTGCTGAGCTGCACGTCGGGCTTGATGTGCCGGTACACGAAATCGAAGCTGTGCTCGGCCAACGGACTGCCCGTGGACAGGATGCAGCGAAGCGCGGACACGTCGTGCGTCT
>DASZRI010000051.1:0-4797 GCA_035549215.1 Gemmatimonadaceae bacterium
CGGACCGGCACATGAAGCCCGGCCTACAGCAGAGCGCGCAGCTCCGACAGGAACTGAAGATCAACCCTCGCCTCTACCAGGCGATGGACCTGCTGTACATGCCCCTGCTCGACCTGCAGCAGCACCTGAAGCAGGAGCTCCTCAACAACCCGTTCCTCGAGCTCGTGGAGCCCGAGGACGACGAGACCGAGGAGGCCGAGAGCGCGGAGGAAGCGCCGCTCGACGCCGCCGCCGAGGACCAGGCCGCCGAGCGCGACGCAACCGACGACGGCATCGACTGGGAGGAAATCCTCCTCGACGGGTTCGAGGGCAACGGCGTCCGCGAGGAGACCGAGGTCCGCGAGTACCACGAGCCGGTGACGGTCGAGCGCCGCGGGCTCAGCAACCACCTGCTCGAGCAGATCGCGCTGCTGGAACTGTCCCCGCGCCAGCAGGTGCTCGCCGAGGAAGTCGTCGGCAACATCGACGACGACGGCTACCTGGCCTGCACCCTGGACGACATCCTCGAGGGCGTGAACGCGTCGGTACGCGCGGCTGCGGAGCGTTCCGGCGTCGACATCGCCTCGCTCCCGCTGTACACGATGGACGAGGCCGCGGAGATGCTCGGTGTCATCCAGTTGCTCGACCCTCCGGGCGTCGGCGCGCGCGACCTGCGCGAATGCCTGCTGCTGCAGATGCGTGAAGCCGGGCAGGGCGACACGACGGCCGCCCAACTCGTGCGCGAGGCGTTCGACGACCTCGTCGCGCACCGGTGGCCCGAGCTCTCGCGCCGGTACGGCCTCACGATGCAGCAGGTGCAGGCAGCCGCCGACGAGATCCAGCGGCTGAACCCCAAGCCGGGACTCCGGTTCAGCAGTGCCGAAGAGGAATACGTCACGCCCGACCTCGTCGTCGAGCGGATTGACGGCGAGTACCGTGTGTTCTTCAACGACGGCAACCTGCCGCGCCTGCGGCTCAGCCGCGTCTACCAGGACATCGCGCGCGACAAGTCCCGGTTCGAGGGCGAGAACCGGGACTTCATCGCCAGCAAGCTCAACGCGGCCACGTGGATGATCCAGGCCATCGAGCAACGCCGCCAGACGATGCTCAAGGTCATGCACTACATCGTGGACCGGCAGCGCGAGTTCTTCGACAAGGGCATCCAGTACCTCAAGCCGCTCACGCTGCGCGAAGTGGCGGAATCCATCGGGATGCACGAGTCGACGGTCAGCCGCGTCACCAACGAGAAGTGGGTCCAGACCCCGCGCGGCCTGCTGCCGCTCAAGTTCTTCTTCTCTTCCGGGCTGTCCACGGCCGGCGGCGAGGATGTTTCCGCGCGCGGCATTCGTGCGCAGATTGAGAAGCTCGTGAAGGACGAAAGCCCCCAACGCCCGCTCACGGACCAGGAAATCGTGGATATCCTCAAGCAACAGGGCGTGCAGATCGCGCGCCGCACCGTGGCCAAGTACCGCGACCAGCTCGGCGTCCTGTCGGCACGCATGAGGAAGCGCGTATGACGCCGGCCGCGCTCGGCAGTCCGCGCCCCGCATCCACGGCCGCGGCAGTGGATGTCTCGGTCCTGGTCCCGGCGAAGGACGAGGCCGACAACCTCCCCCTGTTCATGGAGCAGGCGGAAGCCGCCTTCCGCGGCAGCACGGTGCAGTTCGAGGTCGTGGTCGTTGACGACGGCAGCAGCGACAGCACATGGGCCGTGCTGCAACAACTTCGCCAGCGATATCCGTTCCTGCACGCCGTGCGTCACCGCGCGCAGCGTGGCATCGCGGATGCCCTGCGCACGGGCTACCTCGCATCGCGCGGGCGCGTCCTCGTCTTCTATCCCGCGGACCTGCAGTTCAAGCCCGAGGACATCCCGCGCCTCGTCGCGCCCATCCTGGCCGACGAAGCCGACATGGTCACCGGCTTCAAGCAGGGCAAGTACGAGAAGGCCTTCGTCTCGCGGATCTACAACGGGCTCAGCCGCCTGCTGTTCGACATCCCGGTCAAGGACCTGAACTCCGTGAAGGCATACCGCCGCGAGATCATGGACGTGCTGCCCATCCGCCCGGATTGGCACCGGTACATGATCGTCATTGCGGCGGCGCAGGGATTCTCCGTGACCGAGATCCCCGTGCCGCTGTATCCGCGGCATGCGGGCCGGTCGAAGTTCGGCCTGTCCCGCATCCCGGTTGGCGTGCTGGACATGCTCTCCGTCTGGTTCGAGCTGCGCTTCGGCAAGAAGCCGCTGCTCGCCTTCGGCATGCTCGGGGCAGGGCTTTTCGCCATTGGCGTGCTGGCCGGGCTCGGGGCGCTCGGCTGGCTGGTCGTCCGCCACGAAGGGCTGCGCGCCGTGTGGACGGTGATCCAGACGTGCCTGATCCTCGGCAGCGTGTTCTTCGCCACGGGGCTGCTGGGCGAGCAGATCGCCGGGCATCGCGCCGAGATGCGCGAGTTGCGGCGTCGCGTGGACGAGCTGTCCGGCACCAACGACAACAGCAACGCCTAGGTGCGCGCGCTCTGGCTGACGCACGCCTTTCCACGCCACGACGGAGACGGCGCCGGCAACTTCCTGCTGCGGCTTGCCGTCGCGGTGCGCGACGCGGGCGTCGACGTCACCGTCCTGGCGCCCTCGGCGCCGGGGCTCGCGCCGCGCGATACGCTGCAGGGCATCTCCATCGAGCGGTTCCGCTATGCGCCCGCGTCGTGGGAGACGCTCGCGTACGCGGGAACGATGGCCGAGCAGGTCCGCGGGTCGCTGTCCGCCAAGGCCGCGCTGGGCGGGCTGCTCTTCGCGGCGGGGCGCGCCGTCGCGCGGCATTGCCGCCAGCAGCACCCCGCGCTCGTGCACGCGCACTGGTGGTTTCCCGGCGGCCTCGCCGCCAGCGGCGCCGCCCGGCGGGCTGGCGTTCCGCTCGTGACGACCATGCACGGCACCGACGTCCGGATGGCCCGGGCGGTACCCGCGTCGCGCCCGGCCTTCCGTCGCGTGATGCGACGCTCCGCCGCCGTCACGACCGTCTCCTCCTGGCTGGCGCAGGAAGTGCGCGAGCTCGCCCCGGGCACCGAACCCCTCGTCGCGCCCATGCCGGCCGCGGTCGAGCTGTTCGATCCGGGAACCACGCGCTCCCTGGGCACCCGGCTGCTCTTCGTCGGCCGCTTGCTGCCGCAGAAGGGCCTCGACCTGCTGATCCAGGCGCTGGCCGTGATGAAGCGCCCCGTCGCCGTCGACGTGGTCGGGGAGGGGCCGATGCACGACGAGCTGCGTGCCCTCGCGTCTTCCCTCGGTGTCGCTGACCGCATCACGTGGCACGGCGCGCTTCCGCAGCCGCGCCTCCGGGAGTTCTACCAGTCCGCGCTGGCGCTGGTCGTGCCGTCGGTGGACGAGGGACTTGGCCTCGTGGCGGTGGAGGCGAACCTCTGCGGGACGCCCGCGGTGGCGTGTGCCTCCGGCGGCCTGCCGGACATTGTATTCGACGGCGTGAACGGCGTGCTGCTCGCCGAGCGGTCTGCGTCAGCGCTCGCGGCCGTCCTCGATGCGCTGGCCGCCGCTCCCGACCGGGCACGCGCCATGGGATACGAAGGCCGCACGCTGATGCTGGACCGGTTCGCACCATCCGCCGTCGCGCGCCGCTACGCCGACCTCTACGCCAGCGTTGCCCATGCGTCGTAGCACGTGGCTGCGCGGCGCGCGCCTCGCGCTCTCGATCGTCGTCCTCGGGTTCATCGCGTGGGCGCTGCGCGCGCAGTGGACCGCGTACCGCGCGCACCCGCTGGAGACACAGGTCAGCGTCGCGTGGCTGCTCGCCGCCGCCGCCGTGTACCTGGCCACGTACGCCGTGCTGATCCAGACGTGGCGCCTCATGCTTCGCGCGTGGGATGCGCACCTGGGATTCTGGCGGTCGGCGCACATCTGGACCGTGTCCAGCCTCTACCGGTACGTGCCCGGCACCCTCTGGCAGGTCGGGGCGATGGGCGTCATGGCTGAGCGAGAGGGGGTCTCAGGATTCGCCGCCGGGGGCACCGCGATCCTCAGCACGATCGTGAACCTCGCCGCCGGCGTCACGATCGCCCTGGCCACCGCGTGGCGCGCGATGGATCGCCTCGCGCCTGGCGGGCGCCCCGTGGCCCTCGCGCTCGCTGTGGCTGCGGCGGCCGGGCTCGCACTGCTGCCCGTGGCCATGCCCGCCGTGATGCGACTGGCCTCGCGGCTCACCGGGCGCGAGCTGCCCTCCGTGCAGGTGCCGCCGCGCGTCATCGGCTACGCCGTCGTCGGGAACCTGATCGCGTGGGGGATGTATGGACTCGCGTTCCAGTGCCTCACGCACGGCATCCTCGGCCAGAGCGCTGGCGCGCTCCCGGACTACATCGCAGTTTACACGGCGTCGTACGTCCTGGGATACGTCGTGCTGTTCCTGCCGGCCGGCCTGGGCGCTGCGGACGCGTCCATGGCCGCTGCGCTCCCGGCGCTGGGACTCATGAGCGCCCCGCAGGCGGCGCTCGTGGCAGTTGCGTCGCGGCTGCTGCGCACCGTGCTGGAAGTGATCCCCGGATTCCTGTTTGCCGCGGTCGACGCTGTCCGTCGACGCGGATCCTCGCACCCTGAGTCGAATGCCTCGTCGCGATGAACCTCTCGCGGCGCCCGTACTTCCGGCGCCGCGCTTTGCTGCCGGGTGGGCCGCGCTCGTGTACGCGCTGTGCACGCTGGCGCTGGTGTACCCGGTCTTCGTCGGTGGCTTCCTGGTCAGTCCCATCAGCGACCAGTACATCGCGGGGTACGCCTTCCGTGACTTCGCCGCCCAGTCGCTGCGCAGCGGCCACGGA
>DASZRI010000052.1:0-1940 GCA_035549215.1 Gemmatimonadaceae bacterium
GAACAAGACACGGCCGTGGCGGTCGGCAATGCGCACCGATACCGACGAGTCGTTGGACACGCGCGGGTTGGCGAGCGAAACGGAATCCACGTTCAGCCGCGCACCGGTGAGCGACGGCGGCAGCAGCGGGCGGCCATTGACCAGCTCGCTCGCGTAGCGACGCATGGCGAGCGTGCGGTCGTACGTGTAGCCGTAGACGGTGACCATGTGCCGCGCCGGGTTGCGCACGAACGCGTAGGCCACGGAGACCGGCGCGCCATGTCGCATGAGGACCATCACGTCCGGATTGTCGAACGCATTGGCGCCCGGAACGATGGCGCGCAGCGTGTCGCGCAGCGCGGCCGCGAAGGCGGGTTCCGCCGCGACGCCGTCGGCGTCCATGCGGCTGCCCGCGATGTCGTAGCGGAAGAAGCCGCGCAGCGAGTCGGCCTGCAGCGTGTCGGCGCGCAGCGCGGAGTCGGCGACGGTGCGGAATTCGGAGAACGTCGGCCCGGTGCCGTCAATCGCGGCGCGGGCGGTGACGCCGGAGAAGGCGCGCGCGCGCTGGTTGTCATACTCGGCCAGGATCTCCTCGCCGAGCACGCGGCCGGCGTAGCGGGCATAGTCCTGCAGCGTCCGCGTGCCCACGTCGTGCAGTGCGGCATCGGCCCGCCATGTGGAGACGGCGAGGACCACCGTGACCGCGACGCCCGCGATGAGTGCGCCGAGGATGACGAGGTGGCGCCGGTGCGTCGGGAGTGCCGCCGACGCGGGGCGTGGGGGATTGCCGGGCGCGGCGCGGGAGGAGTTCCGCATCCGGGTAATCTGCGCCCGACACGGGCGGGCCGTCAGGGGAACAAGTCATTACATTACGGGCGGAACCGGAACCGGAACGTACCAATGGCCACCACCCGCGTTGTTCGCATCGCGACCCGCTCCTCGGACCTGGCGCTGCGCCAGGCGATGATGGTGCAGGGCGCGCTCGCGGCGCGCGGCGTGAGCGCGGAGCTGGTGAAGTACCGCACCGTCGGCGACAAGAAGCTCGACGAGCCGCTGAGCGCGATCGGCGGCAAGGGCCTGTTCACCAAGGAGCTGGAGCGCGACCTGGCGCGCGGCAAGGTGGACTGCTGCGTGCATTCGCTCAAGGACCTGCCCACGGAGTCGCCCGACGGGCTGATGATCGGCGCCGTGCTCCCGCGCGAGGATCCGCGCGACGTGCTGATCGTGAACGAGGTCACCGAGGCGGAGTCGCTGGCGGACCTGCCGCGCGGCTCGCGCGTGGGCACCTCGAGCCTGCGCCGGCGCGCGCAGCTCGCCGCGCTGCGCCCGGACCTGGAGATCGTCGAGCTGCGCGGCAACGTGCCCACGCGCATCCGCAAGGTGGACACGGGCATCGTGCACGCCGCGATCCTCGCCGCTGCCGGGCTCAACCGGCTGGGCGTCTCGCAGCGCATCACGGCCGCGCTGGACGCGCCGCAGTGGCTGCCAGCCGCGGGGCAGGGCGCGATCGCCGTGCAGGTGCGGGCGGACGATGCCGAGATGCGCGCGCTGGCCGATGCGCTGAACGACGCGCGGACGATGATCGACGTGCGCGCGGAGCGCGCGTTCCTGGCGGCGCTCGAGGGCGGCTGCCAGGTGCCCATCGGCGCGCTCGCCGCGCCGCACGACGGCGGGCGCTCGCTGTTCGGCCTGATCGCCGACGTGAGCGGCGCGCGCGTGGTGCGCGGCGACATCCCGCTGGACGACGCGGAGCCCGAGCTCTGCGGCGTGCGGCTGGCCAACCAACTGCGCGGTCAGGGCGCAAGCGAGATCCTCGAAGGGCTCCGGCGGGCGCAGAACCTGCCGGCGCCGCAACCGGAGTAGCCCGAGATGCCGTCCTTTCCCGAGTACCGCCCGCGGCGGCTGCGCCGCACGGAATCCCTGCGCCGGCTGGTGCGCGAGACGCACCTGGTGCCGTCGCA
>DASZRI010000053.1:0-4689 GCA_035549215.1 Gemmatimonadaceae bacterium
GTCAGCCGTGGCGACGACGATCTCCGAGTCGGTGGCGCGCAGCGGCAGTATGCGGCAATGGCGCGCCCAGCGTTCGGGCACCAGCGCGCGCGCCGCTGGGCTGGCTTCAGTGAGGTCGGCAAGCTCGATGCCGATCGCGCGGGCGATGGCGCGCGCGCACTCCGTTTCGTTCTCGGGGGGCGAGCCGGGAAGCGCGGCGAGGACGCGGGCGGACCAGGATGACGTGGCGGCGGCAGGCATGGCCCCACGATACGGCGCGCGAGCCGCGGTGCATCGCCAATTCCCGGCGCGCGAAGCGAAGAACCCGCAGCGCCGCGGCGCAGTCGCCGGCCGTCGCACGCCGCCGCCGAGCTACATGATGCTCCAGAAGTCGCGGCCGATGTCGATGGAGAAGGTCCACCGCCCGCCGGCCTGCAGCCCACGCGCGACGTCCAGCCGCAGCAGGTCGAACACGCTGATCAGCCCGACGCCGACGGCGGCGAAGCCGCGCTGCGTCACCGTGGTGCCGGCGTTGCCTGCGCCCGGGGCGCACGCCTGCGCCGACGTCGCGGTCACGCATGAGCGCGCGTATGCCCACGGCTGGAGCCCGATGAGCTGCACGAAGGGCGCGAGCGTGGCCGTGGCCGGCGACTTGCCGAAGCGACCCAGCGGGACCGCGGGGAACGGCACGGGCGCGCGCACCTCGACGCGCTGCGAGATGCCGCTGGTCGCGACGGGCAGGCCGTGCATGTCGTAGCCCGGCGCCGATACGGGGCCCCCGAAGTACACGAGTTCCTGCGGCGGTGCGCCGGCGTGGCCGACGTTCGCCGCGGCCGCGATGGTGTGGCTCACGAGCCGGAACCGGCCCACGGGTCGCTGCAGGTCCGCGACGCCGGCGACGCGATAGAGCGTGCCGTGCGACGGCCCGGGATCGGTGCAGGCGAGCGCCGCCCCCGACAGGCAAGGCTCGGCGAAGGGCTCGCGCTGCAGCAGGTGCGCCCGGAGGGACGCGCGCATCTCGACGCCGCCCCACGCGAGCGTGGCCGGGCGCTCCACCTGCAGCTCGAGGCGCTTGCCGTGCGCGATGTCGAGCGCCTGCACGGTGGGAGCGTACGCACCCTGCGCAGGGGAGGCGTGCACCTGGGCGGCGTGCTGCTGCTCCAGGTCGGCCGTGAGCGTCCACCGCAGGCCGAGCGCGGGGACGCCGATACGAACACCGGCGGCGCGCACATCATACGGCTCGGTGGCGTCGCTGCCGAACTCCTGCGCCGCGAGGCTGTTCACCACGCGCGAGCGCTCGACGTCGTCGTGCATGTCGTCCAGTGCGCGGCGGGCAAAGCCCTGCACGAACGCGCCGGTCGCGCCACGCCAGCCGAGCGTCGCCTCGCCGCGCAGGAGCTTCTCGTCGATGCCGTAGGACGCCTGGGCCGCGACGGAGACGCCATTGCCCAGCCCCTGCTCGGCGCCGCCGCCGAGGGTGAGCCCCTGCACGCGGTTCACGCTGGCGAAGTCGCTAATGCCGCGGGCGCGAAGGCGGGTCTCCTGCGCGCGCTGGAGCGCCTGCGCGCGCACGAGCTCGCGGGCCTCCTCCTGCACGCGGGCGACGTCGGCGTCGCGCACCGCGCGCACGTCCGGCGGCAGGGAGTCGAGGATGTTCCCCTTGAACGGGTACGCCTTGAGCGCCGACGGGGGCATCTGCTCGATCTCGGGGCCGGTGAAACTCACGTACCGGTTGCCCGGATTCAGCTTGTAGTCCGAGATCTCCCAGCGGCCGCGGATGATGCCGCGCACGGGGTAGTCCAGCCACGTGCCGGTGCGGCGGATCTCGACCTCCTGGCGTCGCGGCAGCCAGAAGCGCGTGCCGACGAGGCCGTTTTCGAGCACGATGGACAGGTCCTCGAGCTGCCGGTCCAGGAACGCCGCGCGCGTGAAGCTGAACGCCATGCGGACGACCTGGCCGTCGTCGCGGTCCAGGTAGAGCGCGCCGACGACGCGCGGCTGCCGGTCGTCGCGCGGGCGGACCTTCACCTCGTACACATCGATCACGCGGCCGGGGATGCCGATGCGCAGGGAGTCGGTGATCGCGTAGTCGTAGTCCTGCAGCCCGGTGGCGGAGAGCGGGTGCGGGACGTCGCGGACCTCGTCGCCCTCGCCCAGCCGGATGATGTCCGGGAAGTTGTTCTGGACGATGCCCAGGTGGTCGCGGTGGTAGTTGATGTCGGTGGGGAGCGCGGTGGTGTCGCGGCGCCCGACGATCCACTGCTTGCTCTGGTTGGGCGCACGCCAATAGACTTGGAGGGCGAGCTCGTCGGCCTTGACGACCTTGGGCGGCTCGGGAAAGCCCTCACCCATCTGCGCCAGGAAGGTCAGGAATCCGTGCGCCGTGGCCTGGTAGTCCACCAGCCCGGTGTCGGCGAGCTGCTGGGCGCGGCGCTGCGTGGCGCGCTCGACGAGGGCGCGGGCGCGCGGGTCGTTCCACGCCTGGGCATGCGACGCGGCGAGCGGAACGAGCAGCGATATTCCCAGCAGGGCGCGGCGCGCCACGGACGGACGAAGCATGAGCTCGGCACGACGAGAACCACCATGCGCTATCGGGGCGATAGCGCGACTCCCGAATTATCGCGGCGCCGCAGGGCGCGAGCAACCTGACGCATGAGCCTTGACGCCTTCCTGCAGCGCGCACGACCAGGCCACCTGGTGCCCGTCTGGCGCGACTGCGTGCTCGACACCGAGACGCCGGTGGCGGCGTTCGCCAAGCTGCGGCGCGGCCCCTTCTCGTTCCTGCTCGAATCCGCGCCCGCGGGCAGCGAGACCTGGTCGCGCTACACGTTCATGGGCACCGAGCCGCGCGCCGCGTGGCGCCTGCGGGACGGCGTGGTGGAGGACTGGACGCCGACACAGGGGTGGCACAACGCGCGCACGCCGGCCGACCCGCTGGCGGACCTGGACGCGTGCACGACGCAGTTCCCGCCCGTGGACGCGCCGGAGCTCGAGGCATTCTGGGCCGGCGCGGTGGGCTACTTCGGCTACGACGTTGTGCGGACGATCGAGCGGCTGCCGAACGCCCCGCCGCGCACGCTCAACGTGCCCGACGCGCTGTTCGTGTTCACGCGCGTGCTGGTGATCCTCGACAACCTGCACGCGCGCGCGCGGCTGGTGGCCGCGGTGCCGGTGCCCGCGGACGCGACGCCGGACACCCTGCGCGCCCTGTACGACGGCGCGATGGCGGACATCGAGTCGGCGATGGCGCGGCTGCGCACGCCGGGCGCGCTGCCGCCGCTGCTGCTCGACGAGTCGGCGCCGCCGGCGCGCGGCGAGACGCGCTACGACAAGGCGCGCTTCCTGCGCGACGTGGAGCGGATCCGCGAGTACATCGTGGCGGGCGACGCGTTCCAGATCGTGCTCGCACGACGCATCACCCTGCCCCACGACTTTTCCACCGAGCTGCTGTACCGGGCGCTGCGGGTGCTGAACCCGTCGCCGTACATGTACCACCTGGCGCTGGACGGCGTGGAGCTGGTCGGCAGCTCCCCCGAGCTCCTGGTGCGCATGGCGGACAACACGGTCACGGTGCGCCCGATCGCGGGCACGCGCCCGCGCGGGCGGACCGCCGCCGAGGACGCCGCACTCTCCGCGGAACTGCTGGCGGACGAGAAGGAGCGCGTCGAGCACCTGATGCTCGTGGACCTGGGGCGCAACGACGTGGGGCGCATCAGCGAGTACGGCACGGTGCGCGTGACTGACCTGATGGTCGTGGAGCGCTACTCGCACGTCCTCCACATCACGAGCCAGGTGGACGGCCGCGTGCGCCCGGGGCTCACGGCGATGGACGCCTTCCGGGCGACGTTCCCCGCGGGCACGCTGAGCGGCGCGCCGAAGGTGCGCGCGATGGAGATCATCGACGAATTGGAGCCCGAGCGTCGCGGCCCCTACGCAGGCGCGGTGGGCTACATCTCGGCCAGCGGCACGCGCATGGACCTGGCGATCACGATCCGCACGTGCGTGGTGGCCGGGGGCGAGGCGTCGGTGCAGGCGGGCGCGGGGATCGTGCATGACTCGGTGCCCGAGCGCGAGTGGGAGGAGACGGAGAACAAGGCGCGGGCCATCCTGACCGCCATCGGCCGGGTGCGCGGCGCCCCGCGCGGCTGACTGGTCGCCGTCCCCGGTTCGTCGCATATTCACGGCGCATGCCCTTCAAGCTGACGAGCGCCGACCATGCGATGTCCTTCGACCTGCGCCCCGGGCCGGCGCAGGTCGTGGGCCGAGCGCCGACGTGCGACATCCCGGTCATCGACCCGACGATCTCGCGGCGCCACGCCGAGGTGGAGTGCACGGCGCAGGGCGTCGTGGTGCGCGACCTGGGCTCGAGCAACGGCACGTACATCAACGGCGAGCGGATCGAGCAGGCGCCGCTCGCCACGGGCGCGACGGTCACGTTTGGCAAGGTCGCGTTCACGCTGGCCGAAGTGGCGGAGGCGCCGCGGCCCGCGCCGCCGCCCACGGCCGGCCCGCCGGGTGCGACGATCGTGCGCCAGCTCCCCGTGCGCGGGCTCACCCCCGAGAAGGGCGCGACCACGCTGGGCGGGGCGCCCGACAAGAGCCGCGAGAAGCTCGCCACGCTGCTCGAGGTCTCCAAGGGGCTCGGCCGTGCCGTGGACACGGACGCGATCCTGGACAAGATCGTCCAGTACGCGTACCAGATCCTGGAGG
>DASZRI010000054.1:0-6994 GCA_035549215.1 Gemmatimonadaceae bacterium
TGCAGCCGCAGCAGCGGCCGCCTCGGCCTCCTGCGCCGCCTTCTCCTGCGCGGCGTGGGCCGCGGCCTCAGCCGCCGCCTCGGCGGCGGCCGCGACATCGGCTGCCTTGCGACGGCGACGGACCGGTGCCGCGCCTTCCGCTGGCGCCGCCTCGGGCGCCGGCTCGGGCTTGGCGGTGGTGGCCCCGGTGCGACGACGCCGTGCCTTCGTCTCCGTCGGCTCCGGCTTCTCCGCACGCGCGCGCTTCTCGCGCTCCCAGCGTGCGCGCACGCGGGCGACCTGATCGTCCGAGAGCAAACTCAGATGACTGCGCACGGGCACGTCCATCTGCCGAAGCATGGCCATCACTTCGTCAGCGGACACCCCGAACTCGCCTGCCATGTCATGAACGCGAAGCTTGCTCAAACGATCCTCCTATTGGGCTCCACCGGAGCCCGAGTCCACCACCTCGCGAATCCCCTTCGCGAGCTGCCAATCCACGATACCGATCGCGGCGGTGCGCTCCCGGCCGGTGGCCTGGCCGAGCTGCGCTGCCGTCAGTCCTTCGATCACCCGGATGCGGCGTGCCCGCAGGAGCGGGAGCACCTTGTCCGTGCTGTGTTCCGACACATCCGCGGCGACCAGGGCGAGCTTGAGCTTGCCGCGGAACGCCGCACTGCGTACCTGCTCCACCCCGACCACCGCGGAGCGTGCACGTGCGCCCAGGCCGACGAGGCCGAGCACCCGGCGCGCGGCGGCTGGCGTCACGCGGACGCGCCTCCGTCATCCGTCGCGGCGTCGTCCCCGCCCTCCGACTGCCCATCTTCCGTCGTCAGCTCGGCCAGGATCGCCATCAGGCGGTCCGCGTCGTCGAGCGTGATGCCCGGCAGGCGCAGGAAGTCGTCGCGCTCGAGGTCGATGATGTCGTTGAGCGTACGATAGCCGCCTTCCTCGAGGATGGCGACGGTGGCCGGCGGCATGCCCTCGATCTCCGAGAGCGGCACATCGGCAGCATCGGCTTCCTCGGGGAGCGGCGCGAAGATCGCGCCCTCACCGCCACGCTCCAGCCACTCGCGGCTGGAGTACAGGTCGATCTTCCAGCCCGTGAGTTCCGACGCGAGGCGTACGTTCTGCCCGTTGCGCCCGATCGCCAGCGAGAGCTGGTCCTCGTCCACCACGGCCTGGATCGTCTTGGTCACCGGGTCGCTGAACACGCGCGCCACGCGCGCCGGCGCAAGCGCCAGCTTGGCGAAGCGCTCCGGGTCCGGCGACCACGGCACGATGTCGATGCGCTCGCCGCCGAGCTCATTGACCACCGCCTGTACGCGCGAGCCCTTGAGGCCGACGCACGCGCCCACGGGGTCGATGGCGTCATCGCGGGACAACACGGCGATCTTCGTGCGGCTGCCGACCTCGCGCGCCGTGGCGCGGATCTCGACGATGCCCTGCTGGATCTCGGGCACCTCGAGCTTGAACAGCGCCTTCACGAACAACGCATCGGCGCGGCTCAGGATGAGGCGCGGGCCCTTGGGCGTCTCCTCGACCTTCTTGAGGACCGCGCGGATGGGCTCGCCCTGGTGGAAGTGCTCGCGATGGTTCTGCTCGCGGTAGGGCACGATGGCCTCCGCCTCGCGGAACTTGTTGAGCATGATCACCAGCTTGCCGCGCTCGATCTGCTGGACTTCACCCGAGAGCAGCTCGCCCACGCGCGTGGTGAACTCGTCGCGGATGCGAGTGCGCTCGCCCTCGCGGACGCGCTGGATGATGCGCTGCTTGGCGGCCTGCACCGCGGCGCGGCCGAACACGGCGAAATCCACCGGCTCCTCGAGCACGTCGCCCACCTCGAAGCCCTCGTCGAACGCACGGGCTTCCTCGAGCGACACCTCGCGACTGGGATCCTGGACATCGTCGACGACCGTCTTGAGGAGCACGATCCTGATGTCGCCCTTGGCATCATCGATCGTGACTTCGGCCTGGACGGTGGGGCCGTACTTCTTGGCCAGCGCCGCCATGATGCCGTCCTGGAGGAGCCCGTAGAGTTCCGCGCGGTCGAGCTGCTTGGTGTTCGACACCTCGCGGAATGCGGTCAGAATCTCGGCTGAG
Organism: Gemmatimonadaceae bacterium; assembly: GCA_035549215.1. Taxonomy (GTDB): domain Bacteria; phylum Gemmatimonadota; class Gemmatimonadetes; order Gemmatimonadales; family Gemmatimonadaceae; genus JAGWRI01. The sequence continues at coordinate 2,083 of DASZRI010000054.1, forward strand.
CTTACCATCCAGGCATCCTCTCCATCGCGGGACCGGCGCAGGGCCGGCCACTGTCCGTGGACCTCGCACACCCGGCGAGGTCCGCTGCGTCATCGGGGCTTACACTCGGAACGCCAGCCGCGCCTCCTTGACGTCGGCCACCGGCACGCGCCGCTGCTCACCCGAATCCAGATCCAGCACGACGACCTCGGCCCCGTCCGGGCCCTCGACCGCCGCCACCTTCCCTTCGAACCGGCCCCCATGGGCCGGGCTCAACACGTTCGCCCAGCGCCCCGTGAACCGCCGCCACTCCGCCGCGGTCCGCAAGGGCCGCTCACCCGGCGACGAGACCTGCAGGACGTAGCGCTCCGACACGAGCGTGCTGCCGTCCAGCCGAGCCTCGATCGCCCGGGACGCCCGGGCACAATCATCAACGGTCACCTTGCCGCCGTCCCGCCGATCGATCCTGACTTCGATCAGCGGCCGTGCCTTCGTGCCCCCTCGCCGCAGCTCAACCATGTCGTACCCGAGCGCGTCAAGTTCAGCAACGACAACGTGTTCCAGCTCTTCGTTCACGTGACGTGGCAAGCAACTGTACAGAACAAAAAAATGTGGGGAGCATCCCCCACATTTCTGCGCGGCATTCGCCGCGTTCAGAATCAGAACCTAGCGGTCGCCGGTTACCAAGTCAAGTTGACTGGACACCTCCAGCAAGCCCTTGCATCCCCTCGCGCCCGCTCGCGATCACGGCAATCTGGCGCCCAGCGTCCCCCGCGCGGTGGGAGAAGAAACGCACGTTGTCGCAGCGGGTGCACCAGCGGCTGACGCTGATACGTCGGACACCAAGCGCGGACGCATGGTCGGCGATCACCGCACGCAGGTCCACGGCGGTGGGAGCGGTGACCGGCCGCCCGAGCAGGCGCGAGGCAACATCAGCGCCCACCTCGTAGCAGCGGCCGCAGATGGCGGGACCGAGGTGCAGCACCAGTTCGTCCGCTGGGCAGCCGAGCGCCGACAGCGCACCGATGCCCTGCTCCACGATTCGCGCAGCCGTGCCACGCCAGCCAGAATGCAGCAGGGCCACCGCGCCCGACGGATGCGCCAGGAAGATCGGGACGCAGTCGGCAATCGTGACGGCGAGCGCGGTGCGCGGTGCCGCCGCCGACGCGTGGCCGTCGGCGTTCGACGCCCGCAGCCATCCTTGCCACGTCCCCTCGTGCGTGATCACGCGCGCCTCGTGCACCTGCGAGGCGGTGGCCAGGCGGTACACCCCGTGCTCCGCGAGCACTGTTCGCACGTGGTTCCAGCGGCCCATGACGTCGCGCACCGGTTCGTCGGTGGCGACCCCCAGGCTCCCGAGCTCCCGCGTCGTCGTGTACGCGGTGATGCCGATGGCGGCGAGTTCGGCAACTTCCTCGAATGCGGAGGCGCCGGTCACGCCGAGGCGCCGTCCTTCCGCTCGATGCGGGCGCCAAGCGCGCGGAGCCGGTCGTCGATCCGCTCGTACCCGCGCTCGATCTGGCCGATGTTGTGGATGGTGCTGGTCCCCTCGGCCGCGAGGGCCGCGAGCAGCATCGCCATGCCGGCGCGGATGTCCGGGGATTCCACGCTGCCGGCGTGCAGCCGGGACGGGCCGACGACCAGGGCGCGATGCGGGTCGCAGAGCACGATGCGCGCGCCCATGCCGACGAGCTTGTCCACGAAGAACATGCGCGACTCGAACATCTTCTCGTGCATGAGGATCACGCCGTTGCACTGCGTCGCCGTGACGATGGCGATGGACATCAGGTCGGCCGGGAACGCGGGCCACGGCTGGTCTTCCAGCTTGGGCACGTGCCCGCCCAGGTCGGCGACGATCGTGCGATCCTGGTTGTCGGGGACGATGAGGTCGTCGCCGTCCACCTCGCAGGTGATGCCCAGGCGCTCGAAGCCGAGGCGCGTGGAGCGCAGGTGCTCGACGCCGGCGCGCTCGATGCGCAGCGCCGAGTTGGTCACGGCGGCGAGGCCGATGAACGAGCCGACCTCGATGTGGTCGGGCCCGATCGCGTGCGACGCGGGGCCCAGCGTGCGGCCGCCCTCGATGGTGAGCGTGTTGGTGCCAATGCCGTCGATCTGCGCGCCGAGCGCGACGAGGAAGCGCGCGAGGTCCTGGACGTGCGGCTCGCTGGCCGCGTTGCGCAGGACGGTCGTGCCGCGCGCGGCGGCGGCGGCCATGAGCGCATTCTCGGTGGCCGTGACGCTCGGCTCGTCGAGGAAGACGTCGGCGCCGACGAGCCGGTCGGCGCGCAGCTCGTAGTTCGCGTCGAGCGTGAACGACGCGCCGAGCTCCTTGAGCACGTGGAAGTGCGTGTCCAGCCGGCGGCGGCCGATCACGTCCCCGCCCGGCGGCGGCAGCGTCACCTCGCCACAGCGCGCGAGCAGCGGCGCGGCGAGCAGGATGGATGCGCGGATCTTGCGGCACAGCACCGGATCGAGCGCTGCGGCGCGGACGGTCTTTGCATGGATGGCGAGCGTGTTCCGCTCGGTCCACTCGGCCGATGCCCCGACGGAGCGCACGAGCTCGACAAGCGTCTCCACGTCGCGGATGCGGGGCACGTTGGTCAGCGTGACCGGATGCTCGGTGAGCAGCGTGGCCGCCACGATGGGCAAGGCGGCGTTCTTATTACCTGCCGGGCGTATTTTGCCCGACAGACGGTGTCCACCGTGCACGATAAACTGCGGTGCGCTCATGAAGGCTGGCGAAGGGAGGCCGGAGGTGACATGCCAACGGAACCCGCGAAGAATGACCGGCGCACGGAGCGTGCGTCAAGCGCCAATTGCTTGACATCGCGGCGTGCGCGTGCGTACGATTGCGGGACCCACCCATGACGACCGACCTGATGGCGCGCGCCGGCGCGTGGATGCTGCAGGCCGCCGCGGCGCTGCCCGATACGATCGTCACCCGGCAGATCGTCGCGCGCGGCTGGTTCGACCAGGTGACGCACGTGGCCGCCGGGATCCTGACGCTCGTGCTGCTCGCACTGGTGGCGTCGCTCCTTCCGGCGGCGTGGTACCTGCGGAACCGCGGCAAGCAGATCGCCGACCTGCTTGACGGCGTGCAGCGCGACCTGGCGCCCCTGGCCCGCCACACCTCCGGGCTGATCGAGAACCTGGAGCGCATCTCCGGGACGATTCGCGCGGACGTGGAGAAGCTGAGCGGGTCGGTGCACCGCATTGACGACCAGCTGAACCGCGCCGCAGATGTCCTGGAGCAGCGCGTGCACGAGTTCGATGCGCTGCTCGGCACGGTGCAGGAAGAAGCCGAGGCGCTGTTCGTCACGAGCGCGTCGGTGGTGCGCGGGGCGCGCGCGGGCTATCGCGCGTTCCGCGGGCGTCGCGGGAATGGCGACGCGCAGGACGCCGAGGGGGACGAGTCGCCGGACGCTCGCGCCGAGGCGCCGGACGAGGGAACGCGCGGCACGGGGCCGCGCCTGCGGCGGCGTCACCGGTCGGATTCGTGACGGTGGTCCGGATCGCGGCGATGGTGCTGGCGGCCGCGCTCCTCGTGCTGGCCTTCCCGCATGCCGCGTACGCGTGGACGCCGGGGACGCACGTGTTCCTGGGCGAGGCCGTCATGCGGTCGGCGGCGCTCCTGCCGGCGTCGATCGCCGACCTGCTGCGCGCCTTCCCGTACGACTTCCTCTACGGATCCATCGCCGCCGACACGAGCATCGCCAAGAAGTACGTGCCGGTCGGCCGGCACTGCCACTCATGGAACGTCGGCTTCGAGATCCATGACGCGGCGCGCGACGAGCCGCTGCGCGCGTTCGCGCTGGGCTACCTGGCGCACCTGGCGGCGGACTCCGTCGCGCACAACTACTTCGTGCCGCGCCAGCTCGCCGTCACGTCATCCACCGTCTCGGTGGGCCACAGCTACTGGGAGAGCCGGTTCGAGACGCACCTGGGCGAGGGGTACAGCCGCCGCGCGCGTGACCTCATCCTGCTCGACCACGCGACGTCCGACGCCCTGCTCGACCGGATCCTCAGCCCGACGATCTTCAGCACGCAGACCAACCGCCGGATCTTTCGCGGCATGGTGCACGTGGCGGACTCGGAGTCGTGGCAGCGGATCTTCCAGCTGATGGCGGAGAAGAGCCGATGGGACCTGCCCGACGCCGACGTGGCGGCGCACCTGGACCGGTCGTTCGACTTCATCATCGACCTGATGAACCGGCTCGACCACTCGGAGCCGTTCCGCCTCGATCCGTCCGGCGACGAGGCGCTCGGCATGGCCAAGCGCGTGCGCCGCGAGGCACTGCAGGCGGGTGGCGAGGACGCGGTGCGCGAGCAGGCCGACGCGCACTTCGGCCTGCCCGCCCCCTCGCTGCCATTTGCGCGGACGCTGCCCGCGCCGCTCTATGAGCCGAGTCGCTCCGCGAGCAGCTGAGCGAGCCGCTTGGGGTCGGCGCTCCCCTTCGATTTCTTCATCACCGCGCCGATGAGCACGCCCTGCAGCTTCTTCTCGCCCTTGCGGAAGCGCTCGGCTTCCTGCGGCAGTTCGGCCACGACTTCGTCCAGCCACGCGATCAGCGCGCTGTCGTCCTTGACCTGGACCAGGCCGAGTCGCCTGGCAATGTCCGCCGGGGCGCCGCCCTCCGCGACCATGACGCCGAAGACCTGCTTGGCGGCGGTGTGGCTGACCATGCCGTCGCGCACGAGGTTGAGCAGCGCACCGAGCTCCGCGGCGGGCACGCGGAAGTCCGCGATGTCCTGCCCGCTCGCCTTGAGCGCGGCCATCACTTCGCCCATGACCCAGTTCGCGGCGGCCTTCGCGTCGCCGTGCGCGGCAAGCACGGCCTCGAAGTAGGCCGACACGCGCGGGTTCGCGGTGAGCACATCCACGTCGTACGCGCCGAGCCCAAAGGACGACGCATAGCGCGCGCGCCGTGCGGCC
>DASZRI010000055.1:0-3416 GCA_035549215.1 Gemmatimonadaceae bacterium
ATGTTCCTGACCCGCCTGGGCGTGAACTCCAAGATCGTCATCACCGGCGACAAGACGCAGGTGGACCTGCCGCGCCGCGAGGAGTCGGGACTCACGCAGGTGGAGCGGATCCTGCCGGGCATCGAGGGGATTGCGTTCCACTACTTCACGGAGGCCGACGTCGTCCGCCATCGCCTCGTGCGGCAGATCATCAAGGCGTACGATGCGGATTCGCAGCGGTGAGGCGCAGCTGATGCCGCGCGAGCACGGCGACCAGGGACTGGACGAGCCTCCATCCACCGGCACGCCCGGGGGGCGCGCATGACGCACCGCGTGGACGTGGCCGCCGAGGGGGTGCGCGTGCCCGTGTCGCGCGCATGCATGGCCGATGCGGTGCGGCTGGTGCTGCGGGCGGAGCGCGTGCCCGACGCGGAAGTGTCGATCGCGCTGGTGACCGACGCCCGGATCGCGACGCTCAACCGCCGGCACCTGGGGCACCGCGGCGCCACCGACGTGATCTCGTTCGGCATGGGGCGCACCGTGGCCGGCGAGCCGCTGGTCGGCGACATCTACATCGCCCCGGGCGTGGCGGCGCGTTCCGCGCGCGAGCGGGGCATCCCGGTGCGGGAAGAGCTGCTGCGCCTCGTGGTGCACGGCACACTGCATGTCATCGGGCACGACCATCCCGATGGCGAGGAGCGCGTCCATTCACCGATGTGGAAGCGCCAGGAGCAGTTGCTCCGCCGCGTCCTGCGGGGCGCCGCGCGATGAGCGCCCTCGCCTGGTCGACGCTCGCCGCCGGCGCCGCGATCGCAGCGTTCACGGCCGGCGCCGACGGGGCGCTCGCGTCGCCGGAGTGCCGCGACGTACCGGGCGCTGAGCCGTCGCACCGCGCACTGGGCATCGTGCGCGTGGCCGCGTACCTCCTGGTCGGCGCCGGGGCCGTGCGGTGCACGCGCGCGTGGGGCGGGGGGGCGCGCGGCACCGCGGCCGCGTTCGTCGTTGGCGTCATTGCCCTCGTCGTGCTGGCGGACGTTGCGCTCCGCGCCGCAGCGTCGCGCAATGGACCTCGGGGGGCGCGTGTGCTTCGCCCATTGCTGCGCGCGCTCACGGCGGCGCTCGCCCCGCTGCTCCGCGTCGGCACGACGCTCGAGGGCGTGCTGGAGCGGTTCCTGCCGGTGCGCAGCGACCACGAGGCGGAGCGCGAGGCCGAGGCGGAGCAGTTTCGCGAGGTGATCGAGGCAGAAGCGGAAGTGTCCGGGCCTGAGGCCGCGCTGCTCCATCGCGCGTTCGACCTGTCGGCCACGGAAGTGCGCGATGTCATGGTGCCACGCGTGGACATCATCGGCGTGGACGGAGGGGCGCCCTGGTCGGAGGTGGTGGATCGCGTGCGCAGCTCCGGCCACTCGCGGCTGCCGGTGTTCCACGGGACGATCGATGACGTCGTCGGCGTGCTGTACGCGAAGGACCTGCTCGGGCCCGTGCTGCACGGCGAGGAACCGGCAGCCGGGTGGGCGTCACTGGTGCGCCCCGCGACGTTCATCCCGCAGTCCAAGCCGGTGGACCGCCAGTTGCGCGAATTCCGCAGCAGCGGCACGCACATCGCGATCGTGAGCGACGAGTTCGGTGGCACCGCCGGCCTCGTCACGATTGAGGACGTGCTGGAGGAGATCGTCGGCGAGATCCGGGACGAGCGCGACCAGGAGGAGCCGGACGTCGTGCGCGAGGGCGACGCGCGCTTCTGGGTGGCGGGCCGGCTGTCGCTGGGCGAGCTCTCCGACCTGCTGGGGCATTCGTTCGAGCGCGAGGACGTGGCGACGGTGGGCGGCCTCGTGTACGACGTGTTCAAGCGCGTGCCGCGCGCCGGGGACGAATTGCAGCTCGAGGGGTTCCGGATCGTCGTGGAGCGCGTGCGGCGCCGTCGCGTGGAACGCGTGTACTTCGAGCGGCTCGTGCCGGCGCACGCAGCGGAGGAGCCGTGAGCGACTTCGCGGTCATCGTCGTTGCAACGCTGCTGGTCGCCTGGCTCGTGGCCGGCAGCAGTGTCGTGCGGCTGGTGAGCCGGATCTGGCTGCGCCTGTGGACGGAGCGCGGGCGCGGCGGCAGCCGGGCGGCCGGCGCATACCTGGAGCGGCCGCAGCGCCTGCTCGTGGCGGCCAGCGCGGTGGTGGCCCTGGTGCTCGCCCTGGCGGGGGTCGCGCTTGGCGCGCCCGAGCGCGGCTCGATGCTCGCGGTGGCGGCTGCGCTCGCCACGTGCTGGGCGGCGGTGGTGCTGGTCGGACAGATGGTGGCGCGGGCCGTGGCGCGGCACTGGAGCGTCGCACTCGCGCCGTGGACGCTTCCGGCGCTCGACGTGGCGCAGGTGGTGGCGCAGCCGTTCCTGGTCGCGGCGCGGCTGCTCGTGCGCACGGCCCCGGCTGGCGCGGGGGCGGTGACTGCAGGGAACGACGAGCGCGCCGCCATAGAGAGCGTGTTGCGCGAGGCCGAGCTCGAAGGCGTCAGCGACACGGACGACACGACGATCATCACGGGGGTCATGACCTTCGGAGAGAAGCGGGTGGCCGACGTGATGACGCCACGCGAGCAGGTCTTTGCCGTGGCCGACAGCGAAGCCCCCGCCGTGATTGCCGAACGCGTCGCCGCGTCGGCGTACAGCCGCGTGCCGGTCTACCACGGCTCGCTGGACCGCGTGACCGGGATCCTGCATGCCTTTGACCTGCTCCACGAGCCGGAAGGGACGCTGCCGGCACCTCGCCCGGTGGCGCGCACGACTCCGGAGTTGCCCTGCTCGGAGTTACTCTTCTCCATGCTGCGGGACCACCGCCACCTGGCCATCGTGCAGGACGCGCAGGGACGCACCCTCGGGATCGCGACCCTGGAGGACCTGCTCGAGGAACTGGTGGGCGACATCCGCGACGAGCACGATGAACCCGGGCCGCGCGTTCCAGCGGCTCCTGCACCACGCGCATGAGCACCACGACGACCAGGCCGACACTCGACCAGCTCCTCGCCGACTTTGCCGCCGGCCGCAAGCCGGCGCTGGCCCGTGCGGTCAGCATCGTCGAGAACCATCGCACGGGCTTTGACGCGCTGCTCGCGGCGCTCCAGCCGCGCATAGGCCACGCGCGCCGCATCGGCCTCACCGGGCCGCCAGGCGCGGGCAAGAGCACGCTGACCTCGCAGCTCGTGCGTGCGTACCGCGACGCGGGGCTCACGGTCGGCGTCATCGCGGTGGACCCGACGTCGCCATTCACCGGCGGTGCACTGCTTGGCGACCGCATCCGCATGGAGGCCGTCGCGCTGGATCCCGGCGTGTTCATCCGTTCCATGGCCACGCGCGGCGCGCTGGGCGGCCTCGCCGCGGCCACGGGCGAGGTGGCGGACGTGCTCGATGCGTTCGGCGTGGACCGGATCCTGATCGAGACCGTAGGCGGGGG
>DASZRI010000056.1:0-15017 GCA_035549215.1 Gemmatimonadaceae bacterium
ACCGGCCATCGCGCCGCGGATGGACTCGCCATGCTCGTGGAGCAGGGCGCCCTCGCGTTCGAGCGGTGGTTCCACGTAGCGCCGGACCGCGCGGCGATGTGGCGCGCGGTGGAGCCCATCGGCTAGCGGCGGCGCTCCGGCGGGCCGCAGGCGCCGCCGCCGACCTGTTGCTCCCGCGCACGTGCGCCGCGTGCGGCCGTGCCTGCGACGATGCGGACGACGGGCTCGTCTGCGGCCGCTGCTGGGCGCGACTCGCACTGCTTGGGCACCCACAGTGTTCGCGCTGCGGCCATCCGCGTCCGCGCCCCATCTGCGCGTGGTGCGACCTGCTGCCGCCGTACGTCCGCGCGGCCCGGTCGGTGTGCTGGGTGCACGCCGGCTCCGGCCTCTCGGTCGTGCACGCACTCAAGTACCAGCAGTGGCCCGCCGTGGCGCCCGGGATGGCGGCGCGCATGGCTCGGCTCCGCTGGCCGGACGACGTGGTGGCGGAACGCGCCGCGCTCGTGCCGGTGCCGCTGGCCCCGGAGCGCGAGCGGGCGCGTGGCTACAATCAGGCGGAGCGGCTCGCCAGCGCCCTCGCCCCGGCGTGGGGCGTCCCGGTGTGGGCCGATGCGCTGGTGCGCGTGCGCGTGACGCAGACGCAAACGCGATTGACACCGGAGCAGAGACTGGTGAACGTTTCAGGCGCGTTCCGCGCCCGTGATGACGCGCGCGACCGCCTGCGGCTGGCACACATCGTGCTGGTGGACGACGTCGTGACCACTGCAGCGACCCTCAATGCGTGTGCCGCCGCACTGCACGCTGGTGGTGCACGCATTGTCAGCTTTGTGACCTTCGGCCGGGCGCCCGCGACAGGCGACCGCTGATCTGCACGGGAGATTCCGATGGCGATTCGCGTAGGCATCAACGGGTTTGGCCGCATCGGGCGCCAGGTGCTCCGCGCCGCCCGGCTGCAGGGAACGTCCGAGATCGAGTTCGTGGCCGTGAACGACCTCACGGACACGAAGACGCTGGCGCACCTGTTCAAGTACGACTCGGTGCACGGCACCTACAACGGCACCGTCACCGCGGGCGACAACACGCTCACGGTGGATGGCCACGCCATCCGCATCCTGGCCGAGAAGGATCCCGCCAACCTCCCGTGGAAGGACCTCGGCGTGGATGTCGTGCTCGAGTCCACCGGCAAGTTCACCAAGGCCGACGACGCCCGGAAGCACATCGCCGGCGGCGCGAAGAAGGTGATCATCTCCGCGCCCGCCAAGGGCGAGGACATCACCGTCGTGATGGGCGTGAACCACGAGAAGTACGACGCCGCGAAGCACCACATCATCTCCAACGCGTCGTGCACCACCAACTGCCTGGTGCCGATGGTCAAGGTCATCCGCGAGAACTTCGGGTTCGTGCGCGGCACCATGACCACCGTGCACAGCTACACCAACGACCAGCAGATCCTCGACCTGCCGCACAAGGACCTGCGCCGTGCGCGTGCCGCCGCGCTGTCCATGATCCCGACCACCACCGGCGCCGCCAAGGCGACGTCGCTCGTGATCCCGGAGCTCAAGGGCAAGATCGACGGCATCTCGATCCGCGTGCCCACGCCCGACGTCTCCCTCACCGACCTGGCCGTCGTGGTGGAGAAGCCGGTCACCATCGAGCAGGTGAACGCCGCGTTCAAGGCCGCGGCCGAGGGACCGCTCAAGAACATCCTCCAGTACACCGAGGAGGAGCTCGTCTCCACGGACTACATCGGCAACCCGCATTCGTGCATCCTCGACGCCAAGTGCACGAACGTCGTGGACGGCACGCTGCTCAAGGTCTGCGGCTGGTACGACAACGAGTGGGGCTACGCGTCGCGCTGCGTGGACCTGCTCAAGTACGTCGCGGCCACGCTCTGAGGGGTTCCATGGCCACTCGCACCGTTCGCGACCTGCGCGACGCCGACGTCCGCGGCCGCCGCGCCCTCGTCCGCGTGGACTTCAACGTCCCGCTCGACGCCAGCCAGCACGTGACGGATGACACGCGCATCCGCGCCGCGCTCCCCACGATCGAGCTCCTGCTCGACCGCGGCGCGCGCGTGGTGCTCCTCTCGCACCTCGGCCGGCCCAAGGGCAAGCCGGAGCCAAAGTACTCGCTGGCACCCGTCGCCCAGCGCCTGGTCGAGCTGCTCCCATCGCGCCGCGTGCGCTTCGTCGGCACGACGGTGGGCGCCGAGGCGGTGCAGGCCACGCACGACACCGGCGTCGACGTGCTCCTGCTCGAGAACACGCGGTTCCTGGCCGGCGAGGAGCAGAACGACGCCGCCCTCTCCGGCCAGCTCGCCGAGCTCGGCGACTTCTACGTCAACGACGCGTTCGGCTCCGCGCACCGGGCGCACGCGTCCACCGAGGGCGTCGCGCACCTGCTGACGCCCGCGGTGGCCGGACTGCTGATGGAAAAGGAGCTGCAGTACCTGGGCACGGCGCTCGCCAATCCCAGGCGCCCGTTCGTGGCCATCCTCGGCGGCAGCAAGATCTCCGGCAAGATCGACGTCATCGAGGCGCTGCTCCCCAAGGTGGACGCGCTGCTCGTCGGGGGCGCGATGGCGTGCACGTTCTACAAGGCGATGGGCTACGAGACGGGGACGTCGCTCGTCGAGGCCGACCGCGTGGACATGGCACGCGACCTCATCGAGCGCTCCGGCACCCGGCTCATCCTGCCGCACGACGCCACCGTGGCGCCCTCGATGGACGAGGGTGGCAAGTCGCACGCCGTCAGGCGCGACGCGATTCCCACCGGCGAGGCGATGCTCGACATCGGGCCGGACACGGCGCAGTCCTACTCGCGCGCCATCGCGTCGGCCAAGACCGTGCTCTGGAACGGGCCGATGGGCGTCTTCGAGAAGCCACCGTTCGACAAGGGCACGCTTGCCATCGCGCGCGCAATGGCCGACGCCACCGCCAAGGGCGCCACGACGATCGTCGGCGGCGGCGATTCCGCCGCGGCCGTGGAAGGTGCAGGCCTCGCCGAGCGGATGAGCCATGTCTCCACCGGCGGCGGTGCCTCGCTCGAGTTCCTCGAGGGCAAGGTGCTGCCGGGCGTCGCCGCGCTCAACGTGGCGCCGTGATGCGCACGCCGATCCTGGCCGCCAACTGGAAGATGAACCACGGGCCTTCGCAGGCCCGTGCGTTCATGCAGGCCTTCATGGCGGACTACGCGCCCCGCGGCGATCGCTCCGTGCTCATCTTCCCGTCTGCGCTCGCGTTCAGCGCCGTCCGCGACGCGTGCGGCGAGCGGCGCGATATCGGGCTGGGTGTGCAGAACATCGGCACCGAGGCCAAGGGCGCATTCACGGGCGAAAACTCGGCGCCCATCGCGAAGGACGCCGGCGCGGAGTACGTCCTCGTCGGCCACTCGGAGCGGCGTCACGTCTTTGGCGAGACGGACGAGCAGACCGCGGCCAAGTGTGCGATCGCATTCGCCCACGGCCTCGTGCCCATGCTGTGCGTCGGCGAGACGCTGGCGCAACGCGAGGCAGGGACGACCGGCGATGTCGTGGTGCGCCAGCTTCGTGCGGGACTGTCGCTGCTTGGTGACGCCGAGCGGCGTCGCGTCCTCGTCGCGTATGAGCCGGTCTGGGCCATTGGGACGGGGCGCACTGCGACGCCGGACGATGCGTCCGCCGTCCACGCCGTGCTCCGCAGCGAACTGCAGGCACTGGGCGCCCGTGCCGACACGCCGATCCTCTACGGCGGCAGCGTGAATGACACCAACGCGCAGGCGCTGCTTTCCGCGCCTGGCGTGGACGGGCTGCTCGTCGGCGGCGCGAGCCTGGATCCGGCGAGCTGGCACCGCATCGTCATGGCGCACGCAGGCACTTGACGCCACGGGCTAAGTTCCGTGATATTTGAGGTTTAGGTACACTGTCCCTTCTGATCGACGCCCGATGGTTTATACGATTCTCCTCGTCCTGCTGATCCTTGACGCCATCGTCCTCCTGGCGGCCATCCTGCTTCAGGCCGGCCAGGGCGGCGGCCTCGCCGCGACCTTCGGCGGGGTGAGCAGCTCGGCGGACTCGATCCTCGGCACGCGCCAGGCCGGCAACCTCCTCACCAAGGCTTCGTGGTGGGCTGGCGGCATCTTCCTCGCGCTGTCGTTCATCCTGTCGCTGGCGTCCACGCACGCCGGCACGCCGAAGTCGGTGCTCGACCAGACGTTCTCCAATCCGCCGGCCGCGCCGGCGCCGGTGAACGCGGGTGGCACCAACGCGGCGCCGCTGCAGACGGCCCCGGCGCCGAACGCCCAGCAGGCCCCGGCTTCGCAGCCGGCCGCGCCGACGACCAAGAAGCCCTGACGCCGTAACAGTGTCGCTCTCTCAGCAGCTTCCGGGGTTCCTCCTCCTCGAGGATGGAACCCTTTTTCACGGCACCCTGCGCGCCCCGATCACGCCCACGGTGGCCGAAGTCGTGTTCACGACGAACATGAGCGGCTACCAGGAAGTCTTCACCGATCCGTCCTACCGTGGCCAGATCGTCGTGATGACCGCGCCTATGATCGGCAACTACGGGGTCAACGATGCGGATCCCGAATCCGCGCAGCCGCAGGTGGCCGGCGTTGTGGTGCGCGAGCTGTCTGGCGCGTACTCCAACTGGCGGGCCGACGGCGACCTCATTTCGTGGTTCGAAAAGGCGCACATTCCGGTCATTGAAGGAGTTGACACGCGTCGCCTCACGCGGCACCTGAGGACCGCTGGCTCGATGCGCGGCATCATCGCCGCTGGTGAGCAACCCAGCGACGCCGTGCGCGCCGAGCTGGACGCGTGCCCGTCCATGGAGGGGCTGGACCTCGCGACACGCGTCACCACGTCGCAGCCGTACGAGTGGGGCAGTCCTTCGGCGCCGTATCACATCGTCGCCTACGACTTCGGGATCAAGCGCAACATCCTGCGGCTCTTCGAAGCGAATGATTGCCGAGTGACCGTGGTGCCGTCGGAGACCCCGGCGGAGCAGGTGCTGGCCATGCATCCGGACGGCGTGTTCCTGGCCAACGGCCCGGGCGACCCGGCCGCAGTGGGCTATGCGCCGAAGACGGTGCGGGCGATCGCCGATGCGCACGTGCCGATCTTCGGCATCTGCCTCGGCCACCAGATCCTGGCGCTCACCTACGGCGCCCGGACGGTGAAGATGAAATACGGCCACCGGGGCGGGAACCATCCCGTCAAGGAGCTGGCCACGGGCCGAGTGCTGATCACGTCCCAGAACCATGGGTTTGCCGTGGATGGTGACGAGACGGGGATCCCTGGAGCCCCGGACCTCGAGGTCACGCACGTGAACCTCAATGACGGGACGGTCGAGGGGCTGCGCCACAAGACCCTTCCGATCTTCGCGGTGCAGTATCACCCGGAAGCGGCTCCGGGCCCGCACGACGCACGTCCATTGTTCGAGCAGTTCATGCGGACGGTCAGGAAGCAGGGCGCCTGAAACGCTCCAAGCTCTTGACACACAACACTTAACGTCCATATGTTCGTGAGCGCTTCGAGGCATGGAGCGCCCACACCGAGGCTCTTCAATGACCAAAGCCGACCTGGTCGAGCGCGTAACGGCGCAGATCTCCAAGACCGCCGGGCCGATGATCTCCAAGAAGGACTGCGCCCGTGTCGTGGACGCCTTCCTGGACGCGATCAAGGAAGCGCTGCACGAGCAGAAGAACATTGAGGTGCGTGGGTTTGGCACCTTCAAGATCCGCCATCGCAAGACCCGCATGGCGCGGAACCCGCGCACGGGATCGCCGGTGGAAGTGTCCGCCCGCCCGGTGCCGGTGTTCAAGCCCTCCAAGGAGTTGCGGGCGATGGTCGCGAACATCGATATCAGCGACCTCGAGGAAGACGAGGATTCAGTCGAGGCCGAGGCGTAACTGCCCGTGCCGGACTTTCGAGACGCCTCGGCGCCCTGCGCCGGGGCGTTCGTGCATTCAGGCGGGCCGCTTTCGCCTCGCGGGGCGCGGGGGTAGGATTCGCGTATGACGTTGCGCGTCCTGCTCTTCGCCTCCTACGCCGACGTGCTCGGCGCCCCGGAAATCGCCCTGGAGGTCCCGGAGCGCGCCACCGTGCAGGACGTCATCGCGTCGCTCCTGGCCCGGCCGGGGGGTGACCGACTGCCGCCTCGCCCGCTGGTGGCGGTGAACCAGGCGTATGCGTCGCCTGCGACCCCGGTCATGCCGGGCGATGAAGTGGCGGTGATTCCGCCGGTAGCGGGGGGCTGATGCGCACCGCGATCGTGGAACGGCCGCTGGATGCCGCGGGGCTCCTGCGCGAGGTGTCCCGGGACGCCAACGGCGCGGCGCTCGTGTTCGTGGGCACGGTGCGAGACGTGAACGACGGGCGCGCGGTGACCGGCATCGAGTATTCCGCCTACCAGGCCATGGCCGAACGCGAGCTGGCCGCGATCGTCGGCGAGGCGGCTGGGCGCTTTGGCACGGACGACATTGTCGTCGAGCACCGCATCGGCACGCTCGGGCTTGGCGAGGCGAGCGTCGTGATTGCCGTGGGGCATCCGCGCCGCGGCGCGGCATACGAGGCGTCGCGCTACGTGATCGAGCAGCTGAAGCAGCGCGTCCCTATCTGGAAGCGCGAGCATTACGCCGACGGCACGCGGGAGTGGGTGCACGCCGGGAACGGCGCCGCAGTGGATCCGGTTGGTGCAGGGGAGACGGTTCGGGAGGTGTCCCGATGAGCGAAGCACTGCGCGACCAGTTCGGGCGACAGATCCAGTACCTGCGCATCTCGGTCACGGATCGCTGCAACTTCCGGTGCCTCTACTGCATGCCCCAGGAAGGGCTGCAGTGGCTGCCGCGGGCGGATATCCTGTCGTACGAGGAGATTGCCGATGTGGTACGCCAGCTCGCGCCGCTGGGGCTGCGACGCCTGCGCATCACCGGCGGCGAGCCGACCATCCGTCCCCAGCTGGCCACGCTGGTGGCGATGCTCCGCGCCGTGCCCGGGATCGAAGACATCGCGCTGTCGACCAATGGCGTGAAGCTGCCCGCGCTGGCCGGGGACCTGCGGTCGGCGGGCCTCGATCGCGTGAACCTGAGCGCGGACAGCCTGCGGCCGGACCGCATCGTGCAGATTGCGCGGCGCGACCTCGGCTTCGCCCCGGTTCGCGCGGCAATGGCGGCGCAGGAGGCGGGGCTGGACCCGATCAAGATCAACGTCGTGGTGATGCGCGGCATCAACGACGACGAGATCGTGGATTTCGCCCGGCTCACGCGGGAGCACCCGTGGCACGTGCGGTTCATCGAGCTGATGCCGGTGGGCGGGATGCGCGAGCTGACGTGGGAGCACGTCGTGCCCACGGAGGAGCTGCTGGCGCGGATCGGCGAGCTGGGCGCGCTGGCGCCGGCGGACGGCCCGGCGCGGGGCAACGGCCCCGCGGTGTACTACCGGCTGCCCGACGCGGCGGGGACGATCGGCGTCATCACGCCGATGACGCACACCTACTGCGGGTCGTGCAACCGGGTGCGGCTGACGGCGGACGGCCGGCTGCGCACGTGCCTGTTCGGCGACCACGAGGTGGACCTGCGCGGCCCGCTGCGGGCAGGGGAGCCGCTGGAGCCGCTCTTCCGCCGGGCGCTGGAGGAGAAGCCGCGCGAGCACGCGCTGCTGCAGATGCGCGTGGGCGGGCTGCGTGCGCTGTCACAGGTGGGCGGATGATGGCGTGAGCGTTGCTCGTGCTGTTTCGCGCGGGTAGTTTTCGAATGCTGGACATCACTTTCACATCACTGCACGGACCATGGTCAACAAAATCACGGTGGTCGGCGCCGGAAACGTCGGCGCGACGACCGCTCAACGCGTCGCAGAGAAGGAACTGGCCCGCACCGTCGTCATGGTGGACGTGGTCGAGGGCATCCCGCAGGGCAAGGGGCTGGACCAGTGGGAGTCGGCGCCCATCGAGGGCTTCGACACCCGCGTCGTCGGCACCAACGGCTACGAGGAGACGACCGGGTCCGACATCGTCATCATCACGGCCGGCATCGCCCGCAAGCCGGGCATGTCGCGCGACGACCTGCTGAACACGAACGCGGGCATCGTCAAGCAGGTGGCGGAGCAGGTGAAGAAGACGTCGCCGAACGCGATCCTCATCATCGTCTCGAACCCGCTGGACGTGATGTGCTACGTGGCCAAGGAGGTCTCGGGCTTCCCGCGCGAGCGCGTGCTGGGCATGGCAGGCGTGCTGGACACGGCGCGCTACCGCTCGTTCCTGGCCGAGGCGCTGGACGTCTCGGTGCGCGACATCCAGGCGATGGTGCTGGGCGGCCACGGCGACACGATGGTGCCGCTCATCTCGTACACGACGGTCAGCGGCATCCCGGTCACGCAGCTCATCGAGCGCAGCAAGCTGGACGCGATCGTGCAGCGCACGCGCGACGGCGGCGCCGAGATCGTGAAGCACCTCAAGACCGGCTCGGCGTATTACGCGCCGTCGTCGGGCGCGGTGCAGATGGCCGAGGCGATCGTGAACGACCAGAAGCGCATCCTGCCGTGCGCGGCGTGGCTGCAGGGCGAGTACGGCATGAAGGACTTGTTCCTCGGCGTGCCGTGCAAGATCGGCCGCGGCGGGCTGGAGCGGGTGCTCGAAGTCGAGCTCACCGCGGACGAGCGAGCGGCGCTGGCCAAGAGCGCCGAGGCGGTCCGCGAGCCGATGCGCGCCGTCAAGCTGTAGATGAACGCCGAACAGCGGGAAGCCGGGCACCAGACGCCAGCTTCCCGCTGTTCACTTGATGCCTCCCTTACTCGGAGCTTCACCGCACGATGACCTGGGTGCTGAACCTCTACCGGTCCACGATCGGGAAGAAGATCATCATGGCGGTCACGGGGCTGATCGGCATCGGCTTCGTGTTCCTGCACATGGTCGGGAACCTGCAGGTGTTCCAGAGCGCGGACAAGATGAACGCGTACGGCGCGCTCCTGCACGGCCCGCTGAACGAGCTGCTGTGGGTGGCGCGGTTCGTGCTGGTTGCGGCCGTGATCCTGCACGTGCTGATGGCGTGGCAGCTCACGCAGCGTGCCAGGGCGGCGCGCCCGCAGGGCTACCGGCAGCGCGAGCCGCAGGTGTCCACGCTCGCCTCGCGCACGATGCGCTGGGGCGGCGTGCTGCTCCTGCTGTTCATCGTGTTCCACATCCTGCACTTCACGGTCGGCACGATCGACCCGGCCGGCGTGTTCCAGATCCCCGACCATGCGGGGCGCCATGATGTGTACGCGAACATCGTGGGCAGCTTCCACATCTGGTGGGTGGCCGCGTTCTACATCGTGGCCATGGCCTTCCTCGGGCTGCACCTCTTCCACGGCGCGTGGAGTTCGCTGCGCACGCTCGGGCTCGTGAAGCCCTCGGAGCATCCGCTGCACCGCCGCGTCGCCGGGGCCCTGGCCTTCGTCATCTGGCTGGGCTTCACCCTCGTTCCTGTCGGCGTCCTCGTCGGCATCATCCGCTAGCCATGGAACTCAAGTCGCGCATCCCGTCCGGTCCCATTGCCGAGAAGTGGGACAAGCACAAGTTCGACATGAAGCTGGTGAACCCGGCCAACAAGCGAAAGCACACCGTGATCGTGGTCGGGTCCGGGCTGGCCGGCGCCTCGGCCGCCGCGTCGATGAGCGAGCTCGGCTACCAGGTGAAGTGCTTCTGCTTCCAGGACTCGCCGCGCCGCGCGCACAGCATCGCCGCGCAGGGCGGCATCAATGCCGCCAAGAACTACCCGAACGACGGCGACAGCGTCTACCGGCTGTTCTACGACACGGTGAAGGGCGGTGACTTCCGCTCGCGCGAGGCGAACGTGTACCGCCTGGCGCAGATCAGCGTGCAGATCATCGATCAGTGCGTGGCGCAGGGCGTCCCGTTCGCGCGCGAGTACGGCGGCTACCTGGCCAATCGCTCGTTCGGCGGCGCGCAGGTGTCGCGCACCTTCTACGCCCGCGGCCAGACCGGGCAGCAGCTCCTGCTCGGCGCGTACCAGGCGCTGGAGAAGGAGATCGCGAAGGGCGGCGTGACGATGTTTCCGCGCACCGAGATGCTGGACCTGATCGTGGTGGACGGCCGTGCGCGCGGGATCGTGGTGCGCGACCTGGTGACGGGCAAGATCTCGAGCCATCTGGCCGACGCCGTCGTGCTCGGCACGGGCGGCTACGGCAACGTGTTCTTCCTGTCCACCAACGCCAAGGGCTCGAATGTCACGGCGGCGTGGCGCGCGCACAAGCGCGGCGCGGCGTTCGCGAATCCGTGCTATACGCAGATCCACCCGACGTGCATCCCGCAGAGCGGCGACCACCAGTCCAAGCTCACGCTGATGAGCGAGTCGCTGCGCAACGACGGGCGCGTCTGGGTGCCGAAGAAGGCGGGAGACACGCGCGCCCCGAACCAGATCCCCGAGGCGGAGCGCGACTATTACCTGGAGCGCAAGTACCCGAGCTTCGGCAACCTCTCGCCCCGCGACATCGCGTCGCGTGCGGCGAAGGAAGTGTGCGACGAGGGGCGGGGCGTCGGGCCTGGCGGCCGCGGCGTGTACCTGGACTTCTCCGCCGCGATCAAGCGCCTGGGCAAGGAGAAGATCGCCGAGCGCTACGGCAACCTGTTCGAGATGTACGAGCGCATCACGGATGAGAACCCGTACGAAGTGCCGATGCGCATCTACCCGGCCGTGCACTACACGATGGGCGGCCTGTGGGTGGACTACAACCTGATGAGCACGATCCCCGGGCTCCACGTGATCGGCGAGGCGAACTTCTCCGACCACGGGGCGAACCGCCTGGGCGCGAGCGCGCTGATGCAGGGGCTCGCGGACGGCTACTTCGTCATCCCGCTCACCATCGGCGACTACCTGGGCTCGAACAAGCTGGCGCCGGTGTCGCCGGACCACCCGGAGGTGCGGGCGGCGGAGCAGGCGGTGGAGGAGCGCACGCGGCGGCTGCTTGCGGTGAACGGCAAGCGCTCGGTGAGCTCGTTCCATCGCGAGCTCGGCAAGGTCATGTGGGAATACTGCGGCATGGCCCGCGATGCACAGGGGCTCACGCGCGCGCTGCAGGAGATCCCGAAGCTGCGCGAGGAGTTCTGGCAGAACGTCCACGTGCCGGGCACCGGCGTCGAGCTCAACCAGTCGCTGGAGCACGCGGGCCGCGTGGCCGACTTCCTGGAGCTGGCCGAGCTGATGTGCATCGACGCGCTGCACCGCGAGGAATCGTGCGGCGGCCACTTCCGCACGGAGCACCAGACGCCCGACGGCGAGGCCAAGCGCGACGACGACCACTTCGCGTACGTCGCGGCGTGGGAGTACCAGGGCGATGGCAAGCCCCCGGTGCTCCACAAGGAGCCGCTGGAGTTCGAGAACGTGCACCTGGCCACCCGCAGCTACAAGTGACCCGAGGGGATGCGGGCCCGCCCCGCATCCCGGCTCTTCATTCCTGACGGAAGACGATTCGATGAACCTGACCCTTCACGTGTGGCGACAGGCCGGGCCCGATGCCCAGGGCCAGTTCGAGCGCTACGAGGCGCGCGACGTGAGCCCGGACATGTCGTTCCTCGAGATGCTGGACGTGGTCAACGAGGACCTGCTGGCCCAGGGCAAGATGCCGATCGCGTTCGACCACGACTGCCGCGAGGGCATCTGCGGCAGTTGCGGCATGATGATCAACGGCGCGGCCCACGGCCCGATGCCGCTCACCACCACGTGCCAGCTCCACATGCGCACGTTCAAGGACGGTGACGAGCTGTGGATCGAGCCGTGGCGGTCCCGCGCGTTCAAGGTCATGAAGGACCTCGTGGTGGACCGCGGTGCGCTCGACCGCATCATCCAGGCCGGCGGCTACGTCTCGGTGAACACCGGGAATGCCCAGGACGGCAACGCGATCCCGGTGCCCAAGCAGGCGGCGGACGAGGCGATGGATGCCGCAGCCTGCATCGGCTGCGGCGCCTGCGTGGCCGCGTGCCCCAACGGCTCTGCGTCCCTCTTCACGGCGGCCAAGGTTTCGCACCTGGGGCTGCTGCCGCAGGGGCAGCCGGAGCGCTATCGCCGCGCGCTCAAGATGGTCGCCCAGATGGACCTCGAGAACTTCGGCGGATGCTCGTGGTTCGGGGAGTGCCAGGAAGCCTGCCCCAAGGGCATCAGCATCGACTTCATCGCGCGGATGAACAAGGACTTCCTGGTGGCCACCGCCACCGAGCGCGAGGAGCGGGCGCTGGGCGGCACCGGCTGAGCACGGACTGGTGCGTCGCGTCCGCCGGGCAGGCCGCCCGGCGGAATCCGGCAGATGCAACGAGGGGGGCGCCGCCAGGCGCGCCCCTCGTGCGTTGAACGGCGTCGCCGACTACAGCCGCGGGAGCGTGACCCCGTGCTGCCCCTGGTACTTGCCCTTCTTGTCCTTGTACGAGACCTCCGGGCCCTCTTCGCCCTTGAAGAAGAGCACCTGGGCGATCCCCTCGTTGGCGTAGATCTTGGCGGGCAGGGGCGTGGTGTTCGAGATCTCGAGCGTCACGTAGCCTTCCCACTCGGGCTCGAAGGGCGTGACGTTGGTGATGATCCCGCACCGGGCATAGGTCGACTTCCCGACCGTCACCGTGAGCACGTCGCGGGGGATCCGGAAGTACTCCACCGATCGCGCCAGCGCGAAGGAATTGGGCGGGACGATGCAGATGTCCCCCTCGAACTCCACGAACGACTGCGGATCGAAGTTCTTGGGATCCACGATCGAGTTCAGCACGTTCGTGAAGATCCGGAACTCGCGCGCGACGCGCATGTCGTAGCCGTAGGAGCTGACGCCGTACGAGATCACGCCCGAGCGGACCTGGCGGTCCTCGAACGGCTCGATCATGCCGTGCTCCTTGGCCATCCGCGTGATCCAGCGGTCGGACATGATGCTCATGTGCGGGGAGGGGCAGGGGTGGAGGAGTCAGGGCGCCGCCCGGGGTGCCGGACGCCGCTGCGCCGCGAGCGCCGGCGGACGAGGGCCGGCCGTGCGCGCGCCGGAATGTACCCCGTCGAGCGCACCCCGCCAAGCATCCGCCAGAGCGTTGTGGCGCGCAAAGTTGGGCGTGCATTCAGGTTGACCCTCGTGCACGCGAAGGATAACTTTTCCGCGCTGGACTTAGTGAAAGTTTTCACGAAGTTGGGAGCCTCATGGCACGCACCTACTTTCCCGTCCTGCTTCTCCTCGGCTTCGTCATCGTGAACGCGGTGGCGATGCTCGGGCTCTCCCACCTCACCATGCGGCCCCGGCCGACGCCGGTGAAGCAGACGCCGTACGAGTCGGGCATCCCGCCGCTCGGCGATGCGCGGGAGCGGTTCTCCGTCAAGTTCTACATGGTCGCGGTGCTGTTCATCATCTTCGACATCGAGACCGTGTTCATGATTCCGTGGGGCGCGCAGTTCCGCGAGCTCTCGTGTGCGGTGCCCCTGGTGGGCGGCGCATGCCCCGCGGGACAGCTGTCGTTCTTCGGCTTCGGGGAGATGCTGGTCTTCATCCTCATCCTCCTCGCCGGATTCCTCTACGTCTGGAAGAAGGGTGCCCTGCAATGGGATTGACACCGCGTCCGGACTCGACCGTCTCGTACGCCCCGCCCGCGCAGGAAGGGTGGGTCACGACTCGGCTCGACTTCCTGGTCAACTGGGCCCGCGCCAACTCGGCGTGGCCGATGCCGTTCGGGACCGCGTGCTGCGCCATCGAGTTCATGGCCACCGCGGCCAGTGACTTCGACCTCGCGCGCTTCGGCATGGAGCGCATGAGCTTCTCGCCCCGCCAGGCTGACGTCCTCATCTGCGCGGGGCGCGTGCCGTTCAAGCTCGCCCCCGTGCTGCGCCGCATCTGGCAGCAGATGCCGCAGCCCAAGTGGGCGATCTCGATGGGCGCGTGCGCATCATCGGGCGGCATGTTCGACAACTACGCCGTGGTGCAGGGAATCGACACGATCATCCCGGTGGACGTGTACGTCCCGGGCTGCCCGCCGCGTCCCGAGGGCCTGATGTACGGCATCATGATGCTCCAGCAGAAGATCATGCGGGAGCGCGCGGCGGATAAGTCGCTGCGCAATGAGATGGAACCCGACCCGAAGAGCCAGCTCTACATCCCGCCGGCGATGATCGACGAGGTGTCGGAGCCCTTCGGCAACTCCGTCCACCAGACGCGGTCCGGCCTGTGAGCACGCCCTTCTCTCCCGTGGTGGCGGGGAGTGCCCTCCCCGCCGGCTCCCCGGCGCCCGCCACGCCGACCGGCATCCCGCTGCACGGCGGCGAGGCCAACCCGTCGGCGGCCGCGCTGCAGCAGCAGTTCGGCGCCGCCATCCGGCGCATCCACGTCGTGCGCGGCGAGACGAATGTCATCGTGGACAGGGCGCACCTGGCCGAGATCGTCCGCTGGCTGCACGACGACCCGTCGCAGCGGTACGACTACCTCTCCGACGTGACGGCGGTGGAGTTCCGCGACCCGGAGCAGCCGATCGAGGTCGTCTGGCACCTGCGCTCGCTCCCCTTCCGGCGCTTCCTGCGCGTCAAGGTCGAGCTCGCGCGCGGCGAGGCCCTCGAGGTCCCGAGCGTGTGGGACGTCTACAAGTCGGCCGACTGGATGGAGCGCGAGTGCTACGACATGTTCGGCATCCGCTTCACCGGGCACCCGGACCTGCGGCGCATCCTGATGTGGGAGCAGTACGCGGAAGGATTCCCGCTGCGCAAGGATTTCCCGCTGCGCGGCCGGTTCAGCCGGTCGGAGCAGCTCCGGCAGGCGCTGGCAGCCAATCCGGAGGCGCGCTACTCGATGGAGGAGCTCTCCATTGCCAGCGCGTTCGAGGACCTGCCGGCGGACATGCGGGGCCGCATCGGCTCCGGCGAGAAGACGGGAGAGTAGGCGACCATGGCAACGACCAAGCGGACCGTGGAGGTCGAGCTCTCCACCAGTGGACTCGACGCGCAGGGACGCCCGATCCGGGTGCCCCTCGTGACCGACGCCAGCGGCGCGGCCGTGGCGCTCGAGGCGCCGCCCAGCGTGGAGCCCGAGCTCGCCG
>DASZRI010000057.1:0-1586 GCA_035549215.1 Gemmatimonadaceae bacterium
CTGGCGGCGCTGCATCACGTGCAACAGGTCTGGCATGGGCACTCCGCGTGGGAGTCCATGGTGCGCCGCAGGGCGGGGGACGTCTGTCCGGCGACCTGCGGAAGGGGGTCGGGGATCGGGGAAGCCCCCTCGACACGGGGGCGCCGCCGCCACATTATTACTTAGACAACGAAACTATTAGCCAAGCAAACCAATGGCCGATTCCCGTGGTCGCACGGTTCCCGCCCTCTGCGCCGCCGAGGTCATCGAGCTGGCCTACGGCGTGGGCTACCACATCCGCGAGGCCCTGCGCCAGCACCCCGATGCGTCGGTGTCGCAGTCGCAGCTCCGCTGCCTCATGTTCCTGGCCGGGCCCGGCGGGCGCACGATGTCCGACACCGCCGCCTTCCTGGGGCTCACGCTCCCGTCCACGTCCAAGCTGATCGACGAGCTGGTGCGCCACCGGCTGGTGACGCGGCACGCGGATCCGCAGGACCGGCGCCGCGCCAAGCTTGCCATCACGCCCGCCGGGCGCACCACGCTGCGCACCCTGCTTGGCGGCGCGTCCGGCGAGATCGCCCGGCGGCTGGCGTCGCTGCCCGCGGCCGAGCTGCGCGTCATCCATCGCGCGCTGTCCACCATCGCGCCGCTGCTGGCGATCACCCCCGTGACGGAGGTGGCCCGTGCCGGCTGACCGCGCCCCGCACAAGTGGGTCATTGCCGGCACGGTGATGACCGGCACGGTGATGGCCGTGCTCGATTCCAGCATCGTGAACGTCGCGCTGCCCGACATGAGCGGCACGCTCGGGGCGACGATCGAGGAGATCACGTGGGTCGTGACGGGCTACATCCTGTCCAACGTGATCATCATGCCGATCATCGCGCTCCTGAGCTCGCGGTACGGGCGCAAGAACTTCTACATCACCAGCGTGCTGCTCTTCACGCTGAGCTCCATGGCGTGCGGCGCCGCGCGCTCGCTGCCCACCATCGTCTTCTTCCGCATCATCCAGGGCATCGGCGGGGGCGTGCTGATCACGGTGTCGCAGGCCATCCTGCGCGAGACCTTCCCGCCGGAGGAGCAGGGCGTGGCCATGGGCATCTACGGCATGGGCGTCGTGCTCGCGCCGGCGTTCGGCCCCACGCTCGGCGGGTGGATCACCGACCAGTACTCATGGCCGTGGATCTTCTACATCAATGTCCCGATCGGCATCCTGAACCTGCTGCTCGTGAGCCGGTTCATCGAGGATCCGCCGTACCTCGTGCGCGACAAGGGCCGGATCGACTGGCTCGGGCTCGGGCTGATGACCGCCGGGCTGGGCGCCATCCAGCTCATGCTCGAGAAGGGCGAGGACGAGAACTGGTTCGACTCCAAGTTCATCATCCGGCTGGCGATCATCGGGGCCGTGGGGATGCTGCTCTTCGTCTGGCGCGAGCTCAAGGCGAAGCATCCGGCCGTGGACCTGCGCATCCTGAAGAACATCCCGTTTGCGTCGGCCACGGCGCTGGGCGGCGTGCTTGGCCTGGGGCTCAACGGCAGCCTGTTCCTGCTGCCGCTCTTCCTGCAGAACCTGCTGGGCCAGACGGCGATGGAGTCGGGCATCGTGCTC
>DASZRI010000058.1:0-2170 GCA_035549215.1 Gemmatimonadaceae bacterium
GGCCCCATGCCAGGTCGCCGCGCACGACCGGCGCCGCCACGTCGGCCGTGTTGCCCACGCGCACCTCGACTTCGGCGTCCGCGTGCGCCTCGCGGAACCGGGCGATGGCCGCCGGCACCACGTAGCCGGCGATGGTCGTGCTCGCGGCCAGGCGCACCACGCCGCGCGAGCGGACGCTGAGCCCGCTCCACAGCGCGTCCGCCTCCTGCGCGAGCGCCAGCGCCTTCTCGGCTGCGGGCAGGAGCGCCGCGCCGGTGGGAGTCAGGCGCACGCCGCGCCCCAGCCGCTCGAACACCGGCTCGCCGATGCGCTCCTCCAGCCGGCGCATCCGGGCCGAGATCGACGGCTGGCTGACGCCGAGCAGGGCGGCGGCCCGCGTGAACGACCGCTCGCGCGCCACCACGGCAAAGAGGACGAGCTGGTCGAGTTCCGCCACCGGGGCTGCCGGCACGTCAGGACGAGACATAACAATAGATTATGGCAGTCATTCGCCGGCGGCAATGGCACGGCCGTGCCCGCGCGCCGAGCGTTCTCCCATGACCTCCGCCACCACGACTTCCGCGATGCCGGCGCCCCGCGGCGCCATCGGGCGATTCGCGCCCGGCATCCTGCTCTGCGCCGCGCTCGCCGCCGCAGCGTACGCCGGCCAGTCGCTCGAGGAGCGCTGGCTCGGCCACGCCCTCTTCGAGGCCCTGGTGCTCGCCATCCTGCTCGGCGTCGCCGCCCGCACGCTCTGGGTGCCCGGCGCCCGCATGGAGGAGGGGATCCGCTTCTCCGCCAAGCAGGTGCTCGAGCTCGCCGTCTGCCTGCTCGGGGCATCGGTGGACCTGCCCACGCTCCTGCGAGCCGGCCCGATGCTGCTGGCCGGGATCGGGGTGACCGTCGTGCTTGGCATCATCATGAGTTATGGGATCTCCCGCGCCCTCGGGCTGCGGCACCGGCTGGCGCTGCTTGTCGCCTGCGGCAACTCCATCTGCGGCAACTCGGCAATCGCCGCGGTGGCGCCCGTCGTGCATGCGGAGCATGACGATGTCGCGTCGGCCATCGCGTTCACCGCCGTGCTCGGCGTGGTGATGGTGCTCGTGCTGCCGGCGGTCGGCCGCGCCCTTGGGCTGTCGGACTATCGGTACGGCGTGATCGCCGGGCTCACGGTGTACGCGGTGCCGCAGGTGATGGCCGCGACGTTTCCCGTGAGCGCGCTGTCGGGGCAGGTCGGCACGCTGGTCAAGCTCGCGCGCGTACTGCTGCTCGGGCCCGTCGTGCTGGTCCTGGCACTGACGCACCGCCGGGCGGGTGCGAGCGAGGGGGCGCAGGGGGCCCGCCTGGAGATCGGGCGGTACGTGCCCTGGTTCATCGTCGGGTTCCTGGCGCTGGCCGTCGCTCGGTCGCTGGGGTGGGTGCCGGAGCGGGCAGTGGCGCCAGTACGGCTCGTGACCACCGTGCTCACGATCATCTCGATGGCCGCCATGGGACTGGGCGTGGACGTGCGAGGGCTGGCGCGCGCCGGCGCACGCGTGACCGCGGCGGTGAGCGCGTCGCTGGTCGTGCTGCTGATCGCGGCGCTGACGCTGGTGCACCTGCTGCGCATCGGGTGAGCAGCCGGGGTCGTCGTCGGAAGGGGGCAGGCCGCTTTACGTCCGCCGGGGCTGGGGCTAATTTCAAGGTTTACGGCGTTTTACGACTGACGACACCTGCCCCTGTAGCTCAGGTGGATAGAGCAGCGGTTTCCTAAACCGTTGGCCGGGTGTTCGAGTCACCCCAGGGGCACCTCTTTCCTCAATCCTCCGACATGACGAATCCTGCTGAGTCCGCCGCGGCACGGCCGGACCGCGAAGAGTCCGTTATCGAGTGGTTCCAGTCCCACGGGCGGGCCGTTGGCATCGGCGCCGCAGTGGTGGTGGTGGCCGCTGCCGGCTACTGGTTCTACAACCGATCCGTCGAGCTCAAGAACGAGCATGCCGACCGGATGCTCGGCACGGCCCTCCAGTCGGTCCAGGCCGGGAATGCGGCGTTGGCCCAGAGCGACCTGCAGAAGGTCGTGGATGGCTACCGGGACACGTACTCCGGCGTCCAGGCTGCGCTCACGCTGGCCGAGCTGGACTACGACACGGGCAAGCCGGCGGACGGGATCAAAGTGCTGGAAGGGATGACGAGCGCCGGCGGTGCGGCG
>DASZRI010000059.1:0-4342 GCA_035549215.1 Gemmatimonadaceae bacterium
TGTGTTCGTCGCGGCGATGGGGCACGCCGCCGGCCCGAACCCGATGCGCGGCGTCTATCGCTCGACCGACGGCGGCAAGCACTGGCAGCGCGTGCTGTTCGTGGACGACTCCACGGGCGCCGTCGACCTCGCGATGGACCCGACGAATCCGCGCATCCTGTACGCGGCCATGTGGCGCATGCGCCGCGAGCCGTGGGGCTTCGAGGCGGGCGGCGGGCGCAGCGGCCTGTGGAAGTCGGTGGATGGCGGCGACACGTGGATCGAGCTGACGTCCAGCCCCGGGTTCCCGCGCGGCCCGATCGGGCGCATCGGCGTGGCGGTGTCGCCGTCCGACCCGCAGCGGCTGTACGCGTCCATCGAGGCGCCGCCGCAGGACTCCACGGGCGGCATCTTCCGTTCGGACGACGCCGGCCGCACCTGGCAGCGCGTGAACGGCGACCAGGAGTTCATGGTGCGGCCGTGGTACTACTCCGTGGTCGTGGCCGACCCGAAGAACGAGAACACCGTGTACGTGATGAACCTGAGCACGTGGCGCTCGATCGACGGCGGACGGACCTTCCAGCGGATGCGCGTGCCGCACGGCGACACGCACGTGCTGTGGGTGGACCCCAGCGACCCGTCGCGCATGATCAGCGGCAACGACGGCGGCGCGACGGTGAGCTTCGATGGCGGGCAGAGCTGGTCCACGCAGATGAACCAGCCCACCGCGCAGTTCTATCACGTCATCACCGACGACCAGTGGCCGTACCGCATCTACGGCGCCCAGCAGGACAACACGACCGTCTCCATCGTGAGCCGCTCGGACTATGGCGTGATCGGCCCCGAGGAATTCTTCCCCGTGGGCGGCGGCGAGTCGGGCTATATCGCGCCGAAGCCGGGGGACCCGAACACCGTGGTGGCCGGCGCGTACACGGGCACGATGACGCGCATGGACGTCCGCACGAAGCAGGTGAAGGACATCTCGCCGGGGCTCAACAACTACGACGGCTGGCCCGCGTCGCAGGTGCCGAACCGCTTCCAGTGGACGTACCCGCTCTTCTACTCTCGCGACGGGCACACGTTGTATGCGGCCGCGAATCGTGTCTTCCGCTCGACGAACGACGGCGACAGCTGGACGGTGATCAGCCCGGACCTCACCCGGCACGACCCGAAGACGCTGGGCCCCGTGGGCGGGCCGGTGACGCTCGACATGACGGGCACGGAGTGGTACGCGACGATCTTCGCGCTGGCCGAGTCGCCGCTGAGCACCGACATCCTGTGGGCGGGGTCGGACGACGGGCTGATCCACGTGTCGCGCGACCACGGCGCCACGTGGACCAACGTCACGCCGCCGCAGCTCGGTGCGTTCACGCGGGTGTCCATCATCGAGCCGTCGCACTTCGACCGCGGCACGGCCTATGTGGCCGCGAACCGCTACCAGCAGGACGACCTGCGCCCCTACCTGTTCAAGACCACGGACTACGGCCGCACGTGGACCGCGATCAACTCGGGCATCCCGGTTGGCGCGTACACACGCACCATCCGCGAGGATCCCGTGCGGCGCGGGCTGCTGTTCGCGGGCACGGAGACCGGCATCTACTACTCCACCGACGACGGCGCGCTCTGGGAGCCGCTGCAGCTCAACCTGCCGCGCGTGTCGGTGCGTGACCTCACGTTCCACGGGGCGGACCTGATCGCGGCCACGCACGGCCGCGCCATCTGGGTGCTGGACAACATCACGCCGCTGCGGCAGCTCACGGACGACGTCCGCCGGCAGCCAGCGCACCTGTTCGCGCCCGACACAGCCGTCCGCTGGCAGGGTGGCCATGCGCGCGTGCGCGACGCGGGCGAGAACCCACCCGACGGCGCCGTCGTGGACTTCTACCTGCGCGCGAAGCCCGACAGCCAGGTGAAGCTCGAGTTCCTGGACGCATCGGGCACGGTGATCCGTACCTTCACCAGCGCCGCACCGGCGCACGACTCGACGGCAAGTGGCGCCGCCGCGCCGAAGCCGGGCGCCGTGGACGACACGCTGGCCTTCGATCCGGCGGACTCGACGGTGCCCACGCGCCCCGGGCTCAACCGCTTCGCTTGGGACCTGCGCTACCCCGATACCAGGCAGGTGAAGGACGTCGTGAACGACGAGGGCACCACGTCCGGGCCCGTGATCGCGCCGGGCGCCTACCAGGTGCGGCTCACGGTGGACGGCGTGTCGCAGGTGCAGCCGCTCGTCGTGCGCGAGGATCCGCGCGTCAAGGCGACGCAGGCCGACCTGGAGGCGCAGCTCGCCCTTGCGCTCAAGGTGCAGGGCAAGACGAACGCCCTCGCGGACGCCGTGGCGCAGGTGCTCGACCTGGAGCGGCAGCTCGACGCGCGCACGCAGGACACGCACGACGCGCCGTTCGCGAAGCAGGTCGCCGACTCGGCCGCGCGCATCCACGCACTGCTGGAATCGGTGCGCGACTCGCTGTCCGAGATCCACTCGCACGCCGACGAGATCACGCTGCACTTCCCCATCCGCGCGTACAACATGCTGCTGTCGCTGGCCGGGATGGTGCAGGGCGCCGACGCCGCGCCCACGGCGCAGGAGTCCGAGCTGTACACGAGCATCGCGGCGATGGTGGACCGGCAGCTGGCGAAGTTGCAGGACATCGAGGCGAAGGACATCGCCGCATTCAACGCGATGATGACGTCGCTCGCCGTGCCGGCGATCGTGGCGCCGAAGCCCGCGGAGAAGCCGATTCCCTGAGCGCTCGCGATTGCGTCGCGCGCGTCACGGGATAACTTGCGAAGGTGAGCACAGAGCAGACCGCGCCCGGACGGCGGCTGGTGGTCGTGAGCAACCGCCTGCCGTTCCGGGCCGAACGCAAGGGATCGGCGCTGACCTTCACGCGCTCGCCCGGCGGCCTGGTGAGTGCCCTCGAGCCCGCGCTCCATGAGCGCGGCGGCACGTGGATCGGCTGGCCCGGGATCCCGCAGGAAGACCTCGAGGCTGCGCGCAGCACCCGCTTCCCGCACGACGGCAACGTGCGCTACGCGCCGGTGGACCTGTCGGCCGCGGAGGTGTCGGCGTACTACGGCGGCTTCTCGAACCGGACGCTGTGGCCGCTGTTCCACTACTTCGTGAGCCGCACCACGATCGACGCGGCCACGTGGCGCGTGTACGACGCCGTGAACGAGCGCTTTGCCCAGGCGGCGGAGCCCCATGCGACGCGCGACGCGCTGGTGTGGGTGCACGATTACCAGTTGCTCCGCGTGCCGTATCACCTGCGGCGCCTCGCGCCGGAGAGCCGCGTCGCGTTCTTCCTGCACATCCCGTTCCCCGCCACCGACGTGCTGCGCGTCCTGCCGTGGGCGCGCCTGCTGCTGCGCGGGATGCTGGGGGCCGACTACGTGGCGTTCCACGTGGACGCGTACGCCCGCCACTTCCTGGACGCCGCCGAGCGCCTGCTGGGGTGCGAGGTGGACCACGCCGCGCGCACGGTGCAGTTCGAGGCGCGCGAAGTGTCGGTGGGGGTGCAGCCGATCAGCATCGACGTGGACGCCGTGGTCGCGCTGGCCGGGCGCGGCGGCCCGCGCCTGCGCACCGGCGATCGCAGCCGCGAGATCCTGGGCGTGGACCGGCTGGACTACACCAAGGGCATTCCCGAGCGCCTCGCGGCGGTGGAGCGGCTGTTCGAGCGCCACCCCGAGTACCGCGGGCGCGTGGCGTTCACCCAGGTGCTCGTGCCCAGCCGTGAGCGCGTGGCCGAGTATTCCCAGCTCAAGCGCCAGCTCGACGAGATGGTCGGCCGGATCAACGGCCGGTTCTCCGAGCCCGGGTGGGTGCCGATCCGCTACCTGGTGCGGTCGCTGCCCCCGGACCGGCTGATGCGCATGTACCGCGACGCGGACGTCGCACTGGTCACGCCGCTGCGCGATGGCATGAACCTGGTGGCCAAGGAATACGTGATGGCGCAGGTGCACCACGCGGGCGTGCTCGTGCTGTCGGAGCTCGCGGGGGCCGCGGAGGAGCTGCAGGAAGCCCTCATCGTCAACCCGTTCGACGTGGATGCGGTGGCCGACGCCCTGCACCGTGCGCTGGCGATGAGCGACGACGAGCGGCGCACGCGCATGGCCGCGCTGCGCGATCGCGTGCGCAGCCACGACGTGCACGCCTGGGTGCGCGGCTTCCTGGCGGCGGCCGACCGGGCGCACGCGGCCGCCGCACGGTCTCCGTCGCCGCTGGACACGGTGCGGCGCCGCCTGGGGCCGTGGCTTGCGGAGCGGCGTTCGGTGGCCGTGTTCCTGGACTACGACGGCACCCTGACGCCGATCGCCCCGCGCCCCGCTGACGCCGTGCTGTCCGACCAGGCGCGCGAGG
>DASZRI010000060.1:0-4804 GCA_035549215.1 Gemmatimonadaceae bacterium
AGGGCGGCTTCATTCCCGGCGTGAAGCCGGGTGCGAAGACGGCGGAGTACATCGACGACGTGGTCTCCAAGATCACGCTGCCGGGTGCCATCTTCCTCACGCTCGTCGCGCTCTTGCCGATCTGGATTCTGACGGCGATCAACGTGCCGTTCAACTTCGGCGGAACGTCGCTCCTCATCGTGGTCGGCGTCGCGCTCGACACCATCCAGCAGATGAACCAGCACCTCCTGCTGCGCAAGTACGACGGCTTCATGAAGAAGGGCCGCATCAAGTTCCGCGGGTCGACGTCGGGAATCGGCGGGTTCTAGCCTGCCGCCCCACCGGCGGCGGTCGGCACTGCGGACGGACACCTGGACCCCGGCACGCCGAGCGCTGCCGGGGTCCTGCGCATTCCGGGCGCCACCACGGGCCATTTCCCATTAGGTTTTGACGCATGAACATCGTTCTCTTCGGCAAGCCGGGGGCGGGCAAGGGCACGCAGGCCCCGCGCCTCGCAGAGGCCCTGGGCGTCCCCACGCTGGCCACCGGTGACGTGCTTCGCGCGGCCGTGCAGGCCGGCACCCCGCTCGGCCTCAAGGCCAAGGCGGTGATGGACAGCGGCGCCCTGGTGCCCGACGACGTGATCCTTGGCATCGTGCGCGAGGCGCTCACGGCGCCTGCGTACGCCAGGGGCGTCATCCTCGACGGCGTGGTGCGCACCGTGCCGCAGGCGGAGGGGATGCGCGAGATGCTGGCCGGGCTCGGGCGCTCCGTGGACGCGGTGCTGTCGTTCGACGTGTCGAACGACGAGATCGTGCGCCGGCTGGGCAGCCGCCTGGTGTGCGCCACGTGCCAGACGCCGTACATGACGGGCCAGGTGGGCGACACGTGCGCCAAGTGCGGCGGCACGCTCATCCGCCGCAAGGACGATGAGCCGGAGGCGATCCGCAAGCGGCTCGAGGTGTTCGAGCAGCAGACGGCGCCCGTGTTCGACTGGTACACGCGCAGCGGCACGCGCGTCGTCGTCATCGACGCCGCCGGCCCCGTGGACGAAGTGACCGCGCGCGCCCTCAAGGCGCTGCGTCCGTGATCCACCTCAAGTCCCCGCGCGAGATCGAGCTGATGGCGGAGGGCGGCCGCATCCTGGCCGCCACGCACGACGTGCTGCGCAAGGCCGCGGTGCCGGGCGTCACGACGTTCGCGCTGGACCAGCTCGCCGAGGAGTTCATCCGCAGCCACGCCGGCGCGACGCCCGCGTTCAAGGGGCTGTACGGATTCCCCGGCAGCGTCTGCATCTCGGTGAACCAGGAGGTGGTGCACGGCATCCCCTCCCGGAAGCGCGTGCTGCAGGACGGCGATATCGTCTCGCTGGACGTCGGCGTGGGCTTCAAGGGGCTGTTCACCGACGCCGCGATCACGGTGCCCGTGGGCACGATCGACGCGACGTCGGCGAAACTGCTCGAGGTGACGCAGGCGTCGCTCGAGGCGGGGATCGCGGCCGCGCAGCCGGGCAACCACGTCGGCGACATCGGCGCCGCAGTGCAGGCGGTGGTGGAGGCCGCCGGGTTCACCGTCGTGCGCGAGCTGGTGGGGCACGGGGTGGGCACGGCGATGCACGAGGAGCCGCAGGTCCCGAACTACGGCAAGCCGCACCGCGGCGTGTCGCTGCGCCCCGGGCTCACGATTGCCATCGAGCCGATGGTGAACGTGGGCGGGCACACGGTGAAGACGCTGGCCGATCGCTGGACGATCGTCACCGCCGACGGCTCGCGCTCGGCGCACTTCGAGCACACCGTGGCCGTCACGGAAGACGGCCCGCGCGTCCTCACGCGCGCCTGAGCCGGCGTCGCCGGCCCGCGCCTCCGGGCGCCCCTCCAGCGAACCAGGCGATCGCAGCGTAGTTTCTCCGGCAGCTCCTTCCTGACGGGCGCGCCGAGTCGTGGCGCGCCCCGCACCTCCCCTCGCCCCAGATCCCGCCGGAGGCTCGTTCCATGCGGTCATCCCTTTCCCGCCGCACCCGCGTCCTCGCGCTGCCGCTGCTGTTCGCGGCCAGCGTGCTGCAGGCGCAGGGGCACATCACGTCGCCCAAGGAGCAGTTCGGGCACAACATCGGCGACGACTACTGGCTGGCCAACTACGACCAGTTCTCGGCGTACTGGCACAAGCTGGCCAGCGAGTCGAACCGCATGAAGCTGGTGGAGATCGGCAAGACGGCCGAGGGGCGGCCGCAGCTCATGGCGATCATCTCGTCGCCGGAGAACATGAAGCACCTGGACCGCTACCAGGAGATCTCGCGGCGGCTGGCGCTGGCCGAGGGGCTCACCGACGAGCAGGCCAGGCAGCTCGCGGAGGAGGGGAAGGCGGTGGTGTGGATCGACGGCGGGCTGCACGCCACCGAGGTGCTCGGGGCGCACCAGCTCATGCAGACGGTCTATGACCTCGTGAGCCGCAACGACCCGGAGACGCTGCGCATCCTGCGCGACTGCATCATCCTGGCGGTGCACGTGAACCCGGACGGCATGCAGCTCGTGTCCAACTGGTACATGCAGGAGCCGGATTCGCTCAAGCGGAACATGAGCATCCCGCGGCTCTACGAGAAGTACGCGGGGCATGACGACAATCGCGACTTCTACATGGCAAACCTGCCGGAAACGCAGAACGACAACCGCGTCATGTACTGGGAGTGGTTCCCGCAGATCGTGTACAACCACCACCAGACGGGCCCGGCGGGGACGGTGATGTTCGCGCCGCCGTTCCGCGACCCGTTCAACTACAACTACGACCCGCTCGTGGTCATGGGCATCGACCTCGTGGCGGCCTCCATGCACAACCGCTTCGAGGCGGAGGGGAAGCCGGGCGTCACGATGCGCTCGGGGTCGAGCTACTCGACGTGGTGGAACGGCGGCCTGCGCACGATGCCGTACTTCCACAACATGATCGGGCTGCTCACGGAGACGATCGGGAACCCGACGCCGATGCGGATACCGTTCGTGCCCGCGCAGCAACTGCCGCGCGCGGACATGCCGTTCCCGATCGCGCCGCAGGAGTGGCACTTCCGGCAGTCCATCGACTACTCCGTGACGGCGAACTACGCGGTGCTGGACATCGCGTCGCGCCGCCGCGACGAGTTCCTGTACAACATGTACGTGATGGGGAAGAACTCCATCGCGCGCGGCAGCCAGGATTCGTGGACGGCGTCGCCGAAGGCGCTGGCGGCGGTGGACAGCGTGGTGGCGCAGTCGCGGCGCGGCGCCGCGCAGGGGCGGGACCGGGGGCCGGTGGGTGACCCGGTGACGCCGTTCGGCGGCGGCGTGGATGAGAAGCTGTACACGGAGATCCTGCACAACCCGGCCAACCGCGACCCGCGCGGCTACATCATCCCGGCCAACCAGCCGGACTTCCCGACGGCGACGCGCTTCGTGAACGCGCTGCGCTACGCCGGCATCACGGTGCTGCGCGCGACCAGCGACTTCACGGTGAACGGCAAGGCCTACCCGCGTGGCTCGTACGTGGTGAAGACGGCGCAGGCCTTCCGCCCGCACATCCTGGACATGTTCGAGCCGCAGGACCACCCGAACGATTTCGCGTACCCGGGTGGCCCGCCCAAGCGTCCGTACGACAACGCGGGGTGGACGCTGGCGTACCAGATGGGTGTGCAGTTCGATCGCGTGCTGGATGCCTTCGACGGGCCATTCGAGAAGGTCGACGGGCTGGCCAAGGTGCAGGCGGGCACGGTGGCCAACGCCTCGGGCGCGACGGGCTTCGTGTTCAGCCACGCGCCGAACAACGCGTTCATCGTCGTGAACCGGCTGCTCAAGGCGGGCGCCGAGGTGTACTGGCTGCGCAGCCCGATGATGGCGGGTGGCCGCACGTACGCGGCGGGGACGTTCTACGTGGCGGCGTCGCCCGCCGTCTCGGCTGCGGTGCGCAAGGCGGCCGACGAGACCGGCGTCAGCTTCGACGGCGTGAGCGTGAAGCCTGATGCGGGCGCACTCAAGCTGCAGGCGCGGCGCATCGCGCTCTGGGACCAGTACGGCGGCTCGATGCCGTCGGGCTGGGTGCGCTACGAGCTCGAGCAGTTCGAGTTCCCGTTCGACGTCGTGTATCCGCAGTCGCTCGACGCGGGGAACCTGCGCAGCAAGTATGACGTGATCATCTTCCCCACGGGCGCGGTGCCGGGGCCTGATGCGGCACGGGGTCGCGGCGGGCGCGGTGCCGACGCGTCCAGCGTGCCGGCGCAGTACCGCGGCATGCTGGGCAGCGTCACCGTGGACCGGACCGTGCCGCAACTGCGAAAGTTCCTGGAGGACGGCGGCACCATCCTGGCCGTGGGCACGTCCACGGATATCGCGTACGACCTGGGGCTGCCGGTGGAGAACGCACTCACGGAGCGCACGCCGACCGGCGTCGTGCGGCCGCTGAGCGCCGAGCAGTTCTACGTGCCGGGCTCGATCCTGGCGACGAACGTGGACACGACGAGCATGCTCGCGGCGGGGATGCCGGCGAGCGTGGATGTGTTCTACGACAACTCGCGCACCTTCCGCCTGCAGCCCG
This sequence comes from Gemmatimonadaceae bacterium, assembly GCA_035549215.1. Lineage (GTDB taxonomy): Bacteria > Gemmatimonadota > Gemmatimonadetes > Gemmatimonadales > Gemmatimonadaceae > JAGWRI01. The sequence continues at coordinate 4,534 of DASZRI010000060.1, forward strand.
ATGCCCAGCTCAACGGAGTGCGGCCGGTGGCGTGGTTCGGGTCGGCGACGCCGCTCCGCAGCGGCTGGGCGTGGGGCCAGGGCTACCTGGAGGGTGGTGTCGCAGTGGCCGAGGCCAAGGTGGGCAAGGGCAACCTGTACCTGTTCGGGCCCGAGATCACCTTCCGCGGGCAGCCGCACGGCACGTTCAAGTTCCTGTTCAACGGCATCTACGCGCAGTAGCGCAGGTGCTCAGGCGCCGATGGCCGCCTCCACCGCGGAGGTGGCCATCG
>DASZRI010000061.1:0-11160 GCA_035549215.1 Gemmatimonadaceae bacterium
AGCCTGCGCAATTTCCGCGTGATCGCCTCGATGGATAGCACGAGCACCACGACGAAATCGGTGACCGCCCGCCTGGCCTACGTGGGTGCGAACGTCTTGCTGTATATCGACACGCTCGCGCCGGCCAGCGGCTTCACCGCAGCCCAGCTCAACGGGTTTGGCCAGCTCTTTGACAACACGCTCTACCCGATCGACATCTCGACCTTCGGGCAGCCCACGGACATTGACGGCAACGGCCACCTGATCATGCTGCTGTCGCCGGCCGTGAACGCGCTCACGCCGACGAACGAGTGCCAGACGGAGGGGTACGTGGCGGGATTCTTCGACGGCTACGACCTGGTCGGCACGGACTCCAACTCCAACCGCGGCGAGCTGTTCTACGGCATCGTCCCCGACCCGAACGGCACCGTGAGCTGCGCGCACACGGTGGACGCGCTCGTCGCCAGCGTGCCATCCACGTTCCTGCACGAGCTGCAGCACCTGATCTCGTTCTCGCAGCACGTCCTCGTGCACCGCGGCGACTCGGAAGCCGGATGGCTGGACGAGGGCATGAGCATCGTGGCGGAAGAGCTCGGCGCCGTCCACTACGAGCAGGAGTTCCCGCCACCCACCGGGCGCACGAATCCCGCGCAACTGTTTCCGGATTCCGCCGAGGGCTTCATGACCGGCGTGATCGAGGATTCGTACGCCTACCTGCAGCGCACCGACACGTCCGCCGTCACCTTGCATTCCGACGCCGATGGCGGCCTCACCTGGCGCGGCGGCGACTGGCTGCTGCTGCGCTGGCTCGGGGACCAGTTCGGGAGCGGGTTCTACCGGACGCTCGACCAGGGCAGCGCGACGGGCATCGCGAACATCGAGGCGGCCTCCGGCACGCCCTTCCCGACGCTGTTCGGGAGCTTCTCGCTGGCGCTGTACACGGACAGCATTCCGGGCGTGCCGCGCGCGGCGGCGCCCGCCGCGGATCGCTTCGTCTCACGCAACCTTCGCCAGCTCTATCAGGCGTACTACCGCGCGGCGGGGCCGAGCCCGTATGTGCCGACCCCATTCCCCTTCACGCCAACCCCGCTGACCGGCTCGGTGACCGCACGGCTGCTGCCCGGGAGCATGGCGTTCTATGCGGTGACGGCGTCGTCGGCCGCGCCGACGCTCACGCTGCAGTTCGCCACGCCCGCGGGGGGCGCGCTGCCGAGCGGGCTGCATCCGCAACTGAGCGTGTACCGCCTGCAGTGAGCGCCGCCGCCAGCAGCGTGGCGTGCAGGGCGCGAATCAGGGCGCTCCTGCGCGCCAGCCCGCGCTAGGCGTTGAATTGCGCGAAGCCGACCGTGTTGCCTCCCGGTTCCCGGATGTAGAGCTCCGTGCTTCCGTAGAAGGTCTCGTGACGCGGCTTGACCACCGGCGCACCCGCGACCGCACGCTCCACGTCGTCCAGGTTCTCGACGGTCAAGAACAGCGCCACCGAATGGCCATCGAGGTCGGGCGCCGATTCGGGCGCCTCGGCGAGCACGCTCGCGCGCGTCTGGTACATGATCTCGATGCCGTCCCGCTTGACGCTGGCAAAGACGAGCTTGCCATCGGGGCCGGGCACCTGGTTCTCGACGGTGAAGCCGAAGCGATCCCACCAGAACCCGATGCAGGTCTCCACGCTGTCCACGATGAGGACCGGCGTGAGGGAATTGAGGCGTGGGACATTGGGCATGGCATATCCTCCGATGGAGTCGCGGCGCAGGTCGTGAGAAGGGACCCCTACGATACCGAACAAATACCGAAATCGCAATGCTCCGCGCCCGGGCCGCGGACCGCCAACGCCACGCTCGCGCCGCTACCGCTGCTGCGGCCCCCGCGGCCACGTGTTGTTCGCGCGATCCACGTCGGGCAGCGCGTGGCGGGGATCCACGGTCGCGCGCACGACGCGCCGCCCGCCGGGGACGCGGTACGTGAACGCGTTGCCCAGATTCCACATCTCGACCGGCAGGCGGACCGTGGTCGTGCTTCCGTCGTCGAACACGAGCGCCAGCTCGGCCGGCATCACCATCGTCCCCCGGTTGCCCAGGAATACCCGCGAACCGTCCGCGCCCGTCGCCACGGAATCCACCGATTGATCCAGCCGAGCGGTGGTCATCACCCACCCGCGCCAGAACCAGTCGAGGTCCATGCCGGAATCATCACGCATGAGGCGGAAGAAGTCGGCAGGCGTCGGATGCTTGAAGGCCCACGTGCGGATGTAGTCCCGGAAGGCGTGGTCGAAGCGGTCCTGTCCGAGCACCTCGAAGCGGAGCGTCTGCATCATGAGGGCCGGTTTCTGGTAGCCGCCCCAGAACAGGTCGCGCACCTCGGTCGGCTTTTCGATGAGCGGCTGTTCATTCCCGGGAACGCCGTGCTCGGGGTAGAGGTGCAACGGATGCACCTCGATGGTGTCGCCGTAGGGCGTGCCCTTGAAGTAGAGCGCCGCGTTGTGCAGGTCGATGAAGGTGTTGAATCCCTCATCCATCCACGGGTAGAGCCGCTCGTTGCTGCCGACGATCATCGGGAACCACTCATGCCCGAACTCGTGCGCCAGCGCCCACTGCTGGTCCTCGCGCGTGGGGCTGTTCGGGACGAACGTGAGCATCGGATATTCCATGCCCTGGATCGGGCCCTCGACGGTCGTCGCATGCGACCAGGGATACGGATACCACTGCTCGCTGAAATACCGGATCGTCTCGCGCGCCATGCGGTTGGCTTCGGGCCACTTGTCGGCCGACCGGCGGTACAGCGTCTCGATCAGGATGCCCTTGTACCCGCTGGCGTCCCACAGGAAGTCGGGTCCGGCCGCGAACGCCAGGTCGCGGACATTGTGGGCGGTGTAGTGCCAGGTGAGCGTGCCCGACGTGACGGGGCGGATGGCAGCGAAGTTCTCCAGCTCGCGTGACGTGATGACGTGCACGGTGGTGTCGGACACGCGCGCCTGCGCCAGGCGCGCGCGTTCCGTGGGCGTCAGCACCTGGGCCGCGTTCTGCAGCTCGCCCGTGGCCGCGACGATGTAGCTGAACGGCACCGTGATGGACGCGTCGAAGTTGCCGTATTCGAGGTAGAACTCCCCGGCGCCGATGTAGGGTTCGTGGTTCCAGCCGTGCACGTCGTCGTACACCGCCATGCGCGGGTACCACTGGGCGATCTCATACAGCGGACCGTCGTGTCCCATTCGGCCCCCGCCCTGCTCGGGAACCTTGAAGGTCCACGCGGCGTCTATGTCCACCGAGGCACCGGGCGCAAGCGGTCGCGCCAGGTCGATGCGCATGGTGGTGCCGTAGATGGCGTGCGCGGCCTCGCGCCCGCCGATGCGCACCGACTCGAGGGCGAGCCCGCCGTTGAATCCCTGGCAGGAGAAGTCGAATTCCGAGTCCAGGAACTTGAGCGGCGGCTGGTTCAGGGTGTTCGTGATGCTGCCGGGCGCGCAGAGGTTCTGCTCCAGGAACATCCACAGGTACGGCAGCGTGTCCGGCGAGTGATTGGTGTAGTGGATCGTCTCGCGCCCGGTCAGCTGGTTGCGCGCGGGATCGAGCGTGGCCGCGATCCGATAGTCGGCCTCCTGCTGCCAGTAGTGCGCACCCGGGCGCCCGCTGCCGGTGCGGACATCGTTCGGCGTGGGCAGCACCAGCGGGCGGAACGGCGACGAGTCGGCGACCGCCAGCTCGGCCCGCGACTGTGCGCGAGCCACCGCCGGCGCCGCGGCGGCGAGGACGGCAAGCGCGACGGTCACGCCAGCGTGCCATCCGGCGCGGACAGGATCCCGGGGTGCAGGATCGCAGCGGAACCGGCGAAGGGCAGACAGCGCGCGATGAACGACTGGCAGCATGAGCAGAATCCCTGGAGGTTGCACCCGAGGCGTGGACGTGCGGCACTCGGCCGCGCCATAGGATGCGGGCGCCAGGCGCCCGACGCAATCCGCGCGTAGCGGCGCCCCGGCCTACGCGATATACTGGCCCGACACCTGCGCGCGGCGTCACCGGCGCGCCTGACTCGGGCCCGAACTTCCTCGCGATGTCCACGACCTTCTGCTCTCGTCCGCCGCTGCGCCTTGTCGCGCTGGCCCTGTGTGTGGCAGCTGCCACACCCACGCTCGTTTCCGCGCAGCACACCGACGCGCGGCCCACCGGCGCCTCGACCTTTGACTCGGTGAAGTTCGGCGGCCTGCACTGGCGCAGCATCGGCCCGTATCGCGGAGGCCGTGTGACCACGGTCGCCGGCGTGCCGTCGCAGCCGCTCACCTACTACATGGGCGCCACGGGCGGCGGCGTGTGGAAGACGGAAAACGCCGGGGCCACGTGGACGAACATCTCTGACGGCAAGCTGCGCATGGGCTCCATCGGCGCGATCGCCGTGGCCGACGACGACCCGAATGTCCTCTACGTCGGCATGGGCGAGGCGCCGCCGCGAGGTCAGTCGTCGTCGTGGGGCGACGGCATGTACAAGTCCACCGACGCCGGCAAGACGTGGAGGTACATCGGCCTGGAGAAGACGCGCGCCATCGCGAAGGTGGTCGTGGACCCGCGCAACAACGACGTCGTGTACGTCGCCGCCGAGGGCTCGCGCTGGACGCCCAGCGCGGACCGCGGGATCTACAAGTCCACGGACGGCGGCGCGACCTGGAAGCTGCTGCTCCACCCGAGCGACAGCGTCGCGGCGATTGACCTGAGCATGGATCCGTCCAACCCGCGCATCCTCTACGCCGCGATGTGGGACTTCCAGCGCCTGCCCTGGCAGATCCGCAGCGGCGGCCCTGGAAGCGCGATCTACAAGACGACGGACGGCGGCGAGACATGGACGCGCCTGTCCAACGGCCTGCCCAAGGGCGTCGTCGGCAAGATCGGCGTGGCCGTGTCTCCCGCGAATCCGCAGCGCGTGTATGCCATCGTCGAGGCGGACTCCGGCGGGCTGTACCGCTCCGACGACGCCGGCGCGACGTGGCACTACCTGAGCGCCGAGCGCGTGATCCGCTCGCGGGCCTGGTACTACACGAATGTCATCGCCGACCCGCAGGACGAGAACGTGGTGTACGTGATGAACGCGCCGATCACGAAGTCGATCGACGGCGGCAAGAGCTTCCAGGTCCTGCCCGCGCTGCATGGCGACAACCACGCGCTGTGGATCAACCCGCGGAACCATGACGACATGATCAACGGGAACGACGGCGGCGCAACCGTCACGCTCGACGGCGGCAAGACCTGGTCCACGCAGGACAACCAGCCCACCGCGCAGGTGTACCGCGTGAATACCGACGCGCAGTTCCCGTACTGGGTATACGGCGCGCAGCAGGACAACACGACGATCGGCATTGCCAGCCGCACCGGCCAGGGCGGCATTGACGTGCGGGACTGGTTCATCCTTGGGGGCTGCGAGAGCGCGCACGTCGCGTTCGACCCGGACCACCCGCGCTACCTCTACGCCGGGTGCTACGAGGGCGCGATCGACGAATACGATCGCCAGACGGGGCTCACGCGGAACATCATGGCCTACCCGGCGCTCGGGCTCGCGACGTCGCCCTCCGAGCAGAAGTACCGGTTCAACTGGAGTGCGCCGATCGCCACGTCGCCATTCGACCGGAACGTGCTGTACCACGGCGGCAACGTGCTCTTCCGCTCGTCCGACCGCGGCCAGACGTGGACGGTGATCAGCCCGGACCTGACGCGGAACGAGAAGGAGCACCAGGGACCTGGTGGCGCGCCGATCACCAACGAGGGCGCCGGCGGCGAGGTGTACAACACGATCTACTACATCGTGGAGTCGCCGCGCGAACAGGGCACAATCTGGATCGGCACCGACGACGGACTCGTGCAGGTCACGCGCGACGGCGGCAAGTCGTGGACGAACGTCACGCCCAAGGGGCTCCCCAACGGCTTCGTGAATGCCATCGAGGTGTCGCCGTGGGAGAACGGCACCGCGTACATCACGTACGACGGCTACAAGTGGAGTGACTACTCGCCGTACATCTACAAGACGACCGACTACGGCCGCACGTGGACGAGGCTCGTGAACGGCATCCGGGACGGCGACCAGGTGCGCGTGGTCCGCGCCGATCCGGTGCGCCGCGGGCTGCTCTACGCCGGCACGGAAACCGGCGCCTACGTCTCGTTCGACGACGGGCAGCACTGGCAGAGCCTGCAGGCCAACCTGCCGGCCGTGCCCGTGACCGACCTGCAGGTCCGCAACGGGGACCTCGTCGCCTCCACCGAAGGGCGCGCGTTCTGGATCCTCGATGACATCACGCCGCTCGAGCAGGGCGCGGAGGCCGCCTCCGGCGACACCCGGCTCTTCAAGCCGCGCGATGCGTACCGCGCGTCATGGGGCTCGACGGCAAACGGCCCGACCACGGGCGCGAACCCGCCGTCCGGCGCGACGATCTACTTCACGCTGGGAACCGCCGCCGACTCGACGGGCGTCGTGCTCGCCATCGTCGATTCCACGGGTGCGTTGATCCGCGAGTACAGCAGCAAGCCGAAGCCCGGCGCGGGACCGGCGCTGCCGGCATCACCGGGGATGCACCGCATCGCGTGGGACCTGCGCTCGGCACCGCTCGACGCGCCGCGCGGGATCTCGTTCTTCGGCCCGACGAACGGCTTCCTGGTCGTACCGGGCACATACACGGTGCGGCTCACGGCCAACGGCCGGCAGTACACGCAGCCGCTCGTCGTGCGCCCCGACCCGCGCGTCACGCTCACCCCGTCACAACTGGCCGATCAGCAGCAGACCGAGCGCGCCATCCAGTCGCGAATCAGCGAGATCTTCCGCGAGACGCAGCGACTGAACAGCGCCCGCGACCAGGTGCGCGGCATCATCAGCCACGCGCACGACCTGCCGCACGGCGATTCCGTCGCGATGGCGGGCAAGGTGCTGGCCGCTCGGCTGGATTCGCTGTCCGGGCGCCTCGTGCAGCCGAAGCACTCGAATGGCCAGGACATCATCAACTTCCCGAACGGCGTCGTGGACGAGTGGGTGTACCTGGCTGGCGCGGTGGACGACTCGTATGCGCCCGTGACCAATGGCGTGAAGGCGCGGCTCGGCGACCTGCAACAGCAGTGGACCACGTGGCAGGCGCGGATCGACGACCTGCTGGGCGCACAACTCAACGCATTCAACGCGCTGCTCGCCGGTGCGCCGGCGGTCGTGGTGCCGCGGGAGGCGTCCAAGCCGCTGCCGTGATCGCGGCGAGCGATCGCGACGGCCATGCCGTCGCGGTGAACCCGCTGCCGTCGGTGTCCGGTTCTGGCACGGCGAATCCCATTTCCGGCCAGACCGGCGGGTGCATGAACGGTGCCGAGTGGCGCACGCCACTCGGCACCAATCACTTAGGAGAGTACCACAGCGGCATGGTGCTTGCAGATCGGGCCCGCATCACCATCACGGAGCATCGCAGATGCGGGCACTGGTACGGCAAGTGGCGCTCGTGGTCCTCTTGTTCCCCGCGATCGCGGCTGGGCAGGAGCCCGCCGCCGGGGTGCGCGTCCTCTCGCTGGACGACGCGCTCTCGCTGGCGCAGCGGAACTCGCCAGCCAATGTGCAGGCGGAGAACGCGCTGCGCGTGGGACGCGCAACGGTCGGCAGCGCGCTCGCCCAGTTCCTGCCCGCCCTGGCGATGAGCGCGGGCGCGAGCCGCCAGGGCGGCGCGACGTTCTTCCAAGGGCAGCTCGTGCCCTACGCCGGCGATCCGTGGAGCTACGGCAAGGGCTACTCGGCGCAACTGCAACTGTTCGACGGAGGCGAGCGCTGGTTCGCGTACCGCAATGCGCGAGCCTCGCAGCGGGCGAACGAGGAAAATGCGGTCGTCCAGCGGTTCGCGACGTCGTTCGCCGTCAAGCAGCAGTACTATGCCGTGCTGGCGGCGCGTGAATCCGAGGCCGCGGCGCAGCGCCAGCTCGAGCAGGCCAACGAGCAGTTCACGGTCACGAGCGCCAAGGTGGCCGCCGGCGCGCTCACGCGCGCCGACTCCCTGCGCAGCGCGATTGCCGTCGGCACGGCGCGGCTTGCGCTGATGACCGCGCAGGGCAACCTGCGAAGCGCCAACGCGGCGCTCACGCGGCTGGTAGGCTCGGACGTGCCGGTCACGGCGCAGCCCGCGGACACGAGCCAGGTGCCGCACATCGATGTGGACAGTGCGGCGCTCGACCGCATGGCCGTGGACGGCCCGGTCGTGCGGCAAGCCGCGGCGAGTGCGGATGCGTCGAGCGCAAGCCGCTGGGCCGCGATTGCGCCCTACCTGCCGTCGCTCTCCATCGGGTACAACTTCTTCACCTACAACACGTCGCCGCAGTTCCAGCTCGGCGGCGGGCCCGTGTCGTCGAACCACAGCCTCCAGTTCTCGGTGAGCTACTCGCTGTTCGATCACTACCGTCGCGAGCTGACGCTCGTCACGGCGCGCGCGGCGAACGGCAACGCACAGGCCACCCTGCGCGATGCACGGCTCGCCGCCCGCCAGAACCTGGCGCAATACCTGGGGGCATTCCGCACGGCGCAGGAGACGATCGCCCTGCAGCAACTGCAGATCGCGGCAGCCGAAGAGGACGTGAACGCCCAGGAGGAACGCTACCGGCTGGGCGCCAGTTCGCTGCTCGACCTGCTGACGGCGGAGTCCGCGCTCGACCAGGCACGGGCGGCGCTGATCGCGGCGCGGCTGCAGGCGCGCACGGCGCGGGCGCAGGTCGAGGGAGTGATCGGGCGCGAACTGCCCTGACGCGGGACGGGCAGCACCGCCAACAGCCACGCCCCCGCCTCGTCCCTCGCTTGCGGACTCGTGGTTTCGTCGTAGGTTGCCGAATGATGACCACGGCTCCGCGAGACCCCGGGCAGGCGTCCACACGCGCCACGATCCTGCTGGCCGAAGACGAAGACGCGCTGCGCAAGGTCGCGGTGCGCGCGCTGGAACGGCTCGGCTATCGCGTGCTGGCCGCGTCCGATGGGCAGGAAGCCCTGGAGATGTTCCACGCCCACGGGCCCGAGATCGACCTCGTGATCTCCGACTCCGCAATGCCCAACATGGGAGGTGCGGAGTTGTACGAGCGCCTGCGACGCGAGGGCGCCTCCGTGCGCTTCCTGCTCGCGAGTGGCTACGCCGCCGACGTCATGGACGCGCTGTCGTCTCCCGGGGGGCGCATCCCGTTCCTGCAGAAGCCCTGGACGCTGGCGACGCTACAGGAGCGCGTGGAGCAGGTGCTCGAGGCGCCGCCGCCGGCGTAGCGGGCGCGGTCACCCCTGCCCCAGCAGTCGCGTCACGATCCGCCCGGCAAGCGCGCGCGCGTCGATGCGATGCTTGCACCCGACGCACGGGACGGCACCGCGCCGATGCGCGCTGCGCCGTCCCCTTGTCCCGCGCGACGCGGCCACACGTTGTCGTCCACGTCGCGGTCGGGGAACCGGCGCGCAGGGTCGAGGGTGATCGTCTCGATCTTTCGCCCGCCGAAGTCCAGCATCGCGGTGTACGTGCGGCTGCCGGAGAACCACACGTCCACCGGGTACGTGACGATCGCCGTGACGCTGTCCACCATGCGCGCGTTCGCCATGGGCCGGATGCGCGGGCCGGTGGGCGCGAACGTCACCTTGAGCACCACCGGCGAGGGCATCTCGCCGTCCTGCCGCACCGTCACGAGCGTGCGCGCGCCGCTGGCCTTCACGTCCTGGATGGATCCGTCCACCGACTCCGTGGTGAACAGCCAGTAGTACCAGAACCAGCCCAGGTCGCGGTGGAGCGCGTTGTCCATGAAGAACGCGTAGTCCCACGGCGACGGGTGCTTGAACCGCCACGCGCGGGCGTACTCGCTCATCGCGCGCCACACGGCCGTGTCGCCGACGATGCCGCCGAGCATGGAGAGCATCTCGGGCGCCTTGCCGTACGCCTGGAAGCTGTACATCGGGCCACCGTAGTTCGCGTCCCACATCAGCGGCGCTTCCTGCTCGTTGCCGCTGATGCGCCCATACGACTGCCCGAGCCCGTCGAGCATCGGCGGGCGCTGCGCGCGATCGTCGCGCGAGAGGATGTTCATGTACTGGTTGAACCCCTCGTCCATGAAGCCGTACCAGGTCTCGTTGGTGCCGACCATCATCGGCCACCACTGGTGCCCGGTTTCATGGTCCGACGCGCCGGCTCCCGACATGATGAACATCGGGTATTCCATGCCGTTCTCCGGGCCGTCCACCATTGTCAGCACGGGGAACGCGTACGGCATCCACAGCTTCGAGTAGAACTCGAGCGCATGGCGCGCAATCGGCCCGCCCTGCGCGTACTGCTGCATGTGCCCGGGCAGGTACAGGATGTTGACGGGGACTGCGCCGCGCCCCGGGATCGTGGCGCGCGTCGCATCCCACACGAACTGGTTCGACGTGGCCCAGGCGACGTCGCCTGCCGTGTCGGCGACGAAGTGCCAGGTGAGCCGGTCGCCTGCCGCCGTCGCGCGTCCGGCGCCGAACTCGCCAGGCCCGACGATGCGGATCGTCGAGTCGGAATCGAGCACGTGCGAGAGGCGCTCACGCTCGGTCGCGGTGAGCACATCCTGCGGATTCTGCAGGACGCCTGTGGCGCCGACGATCCAACCGGCCGGCAGGTCGAGCTTGAGGTCGAAGTGGCCGAAGTTGTTGTAGAACTCGGACGTGCCCAAGTACGGATCCGTGTCCCACCCGCCCTGCCGCAGGTCGTCGAAGACGGCGACGCGCGGATACCACTGCGCCACCTGGTACAGCGTGTCGCCCCATGCGCCCATGCGCAGCCCGCGCTCAGGCGACACGACCCTGGGCACGATGAAATTCCAGTCGATGTCCAGCGCGACGCTTCCGCCGGCCGGCACCGGCGCCGCCAGCGGGATGCGCGCCGACGTCTCCTTGATGGCGTCGGCCAGCGGCGTGATGCCGCGGCCGCGCGTGGTGGCGGCGAGGTCCAGCGGCGCGCCGTTGATCGCCAGCGCGGTGAGCTGCATCCCGTCCGTGTTCGACGGCACCGCCTCGGCGCGCGGCGCCTCGGGCCGGAAGATGTTCTGGTCGAGCCGCAGCACCATGGACGTCATCGGCCCGGGGCTCGTGTTGTGCACGACGACATGCTCGCGCCCGGTCACGCGCCCGGTGGCCGGGTCGAAGCTTGCCGAGATCGCGTAGTCCGTCCAGAGCTGCCAGTACGCGCGCCCGGGCCGCCCAGTC
>DASZRI010000062.1:0-2136 GCA_035549215.1 Gemmatimonadaceae bacterium
CCCAATGCCTCGAGCCATACGCGCCGCAGCTCGCTCGCCCCGATGGCGTTGGGCTCGAGTGGCGAACGGCGCCAGTACCAGCGGTGCTTCTCCTCGACCGACGCACCGTGCCCCTGGAAGTGCGCATGCGCGTCGGCGAGCACCACGTGCGGCGCGCCCTGCGCCGCGGCGGCGATGCGCGCGTTGAGGGACGCCAGCGCATCCAGCGCGATCGGCCTGGCGGTCGTGCCGATGCCGGGCATCACGCCGGTGCCGTCGGAGGGGTCGCACACGGTCGTCACGACGATCGTCGCCCGCGGCCGCGCGCGACGGATGGCGTCAACCAGGAAGTCGTACGCCTCGCCGATGTCATGCGCGGCATGGCGCACGATCGTGTCGCCCGCGCCGCGCGCGAACGCGCTCAGCAGGTCGGTGGCGCCCAGCGTGAGCGTGACGAGTGTCGGCGCCTCGCTCTCCGCCAGCTCGGGGAGCTGCTCGCCGAACACGTCGCCGATGGTCGCGCCGTCCTCGGACAGGTTGCGGAAGGTGATGCCCGGGCACCGCGACACGAGGTCGCGCCCCGCGAACTCGGGGTAGCGTTCGTCGTCGTTGCGGTGCAGGAGCGACGCCGCCCCCACGGGCGCGAGTTCACCCGCCCGCTGCTCACGCTCGAGCGCGACCGCCACGTCCATCAGCCCGAGGTCGAGCGAGGGAAAGAGGTCGCTGGTGTAGGAGTCGCCGAGCGCGACGTAGTGTTCGTAGTGCATGCGCCGAAGGGGCGGCGCCGGGCCGCGCGCGGTCAGGCGTCCACGGTCAGGCCGCGCGTCGCCAGGATGCGCGCGACCGTCTCGCCGATCTTGTTGTTGGGCGTGCTTGCGCCGGCCGTGAGGCCGATGCGCACCGGCCCCGCGGGCAGCCAGTCCGCCGCGTCGGCTTCGACGTTGCGGATGCCCGCCGGCCGGTAGTGGATGGACCGCGCGGCCGGGTCGATGCTCGCCGCCGTGTCGATGTGGTACGTCGTCACCCGCTCGGCGCACAGCGCGGCGAGCGAGATCGTGTTGCTCGAATTGAAGCCGCCGATCACCACCATGACGTCGAGCGGCTCCTGCAGCAGCTCGCGCACGGCGTCCTGCCGCTCCTGCGTGGCGCTGCAGATCGTGTCGAACGTGCGGAAGTCCGCGGCGCGCGCCTCGGCGCCCCGCGCCCGCTCGATGGCCTGCCCCACCGCCGCGCCGATGGCCAGCGACTCGCGCGCGAGCATCGTCGTCTGGTTGGCGACCCCGATGCGCCGGAGGTGGAGCACCGGGTCGAACCCCGGCGACACCGCGTCGCGGAACTGCGACAGGATGGCCGCGGCGTCCATGCGGCCCTCGATGAAGTCGCAGACCTTGAGCGCCTCGTCCATGTTGCGGACGACGATGTAGTGGCCCTCGGGATACTTGCGCACCTGCGACGCCGTGGCGCGCGTCTCCTCGTGGTAGTGCTTTCCATGGATCAGCGCCGTGAAGCCGTCGCGCGCATAGCTCTCCACGCGCTTCCAGACGTTGAGCACCGAGCCGCACGTCGTGTCCACCAGCACGCAGCCGACCGTGCGCAGCGCCTCGAAGTCCGAGATCGTGACGCCGAACGCCGGGAGGATGACCACGTCGTCCGCACGCACGACGCTGAAGTCGAACCCCGCGGGCCCCGGGTGCAGGATCTCGATCCCCATCTCACGCAGTCGTGCGTTGACATGCGGGTTGTGGATGATCTCGCCGACCAGGAACAGGCGCTTGTCGGGGAACTTCCGCCGCGTCTGGTACGCGTACTCCACCGCGCGCTCCACGCCGTAGCAGAACCCGAACTCGCGGGCCAGCCGGATGGTGACGTCGCCCACGGTGAGCACGTAGTCGCTGGCGCGCAGGAGGTCCACCAGCCGGCCGTCATAGTCGGACGCCAGCTCACCCTGCACGTCGGCCTTGAGGCCGAAGCCCTTCCGGAAATACGTGGACATGTCGTGAGGCGCACCCATGCGTGAAATGTAGCGTCCGTGGCCGCCAAGTCCTATCTTGACGCGTCCCTCCGCACGCAGCGCCCCGCCCGCCCCGGGCGCCGGGCTCCCGCCCCGCCCCACCCTCCGTCCGCCGCATGAGCGAACACTTCGACCTCGTGGTGATC
>DASZRI010000063.1:0-4867 GCA_035549215.1 Gemmatimonadaceae bacterium
GTGGGATGCCTTACTGCAAGCAAGTGGGTGCTTGCTTGACCAATCAACCATCCGGTCGAGCCTTGGCAGGAGGGAACCAGCGCAAGCGCCCGGCCCTTTGTTAAGATTGGCCCCCTTGCAGGGCTAAGAATATGTTTGCACGTTAAGCCCGTACCCCCTTCCCCCTCCAGTAACCCCAAAAAATCGAGGTTGCCATTCATGACCATCGGTCGCTTCCTGCGACAGACGCGTAGCTGTGCGTGTGCCGTTCCGGTACTCCTGGCTGCGTGCGGCGGCAATTCACCCACCCCTGCCGACAAGAACCCGAACCAGGTTGGCGCGAGTGGGGGCGTCGTGCAGACCGCAGACCAGCGCGTCACGCTCAACGTGCCGGCGGGCGCCGTCAGCAAGGACGTCGTGATCTCGGTGACCCCGGTCTCGAATCCAACCAACGACGAGCACGTCGCGGCGAACTCGGTGTACCAGTTCGGCCCCGAGGGCACGCAGTTCGCCCAGCCCGTCACGCTCAAGCTCGCCTACGACAGCACCGCCCTGCCGGCCGGCACCGATCCGGCGTCGCTGCGCATCTCGACGTTCGTAAACGGCGCGTGGCAGGTGGTGGACAACATCACCGTGGACAGCGCGAGCCACACGGTCAGCGGGCAGATCCACCACTTCTCCATCTACGGCGTGAACGCCGACCCCTGCAAGCCGCGGTCTTGGGACTGGAATTCCCATTGGACCGGCCACATCACGGCCAACTCGTGCGTCTTCCCCGTGGGCCCGAAGCGCTCGGACTACTTCAACGTCTCGGCGAACCCGGGTGGCCAGACGTCGTACTACATGTACGTGCAGTCGCCGGATTACACGGGGACGTTCGGCATCAAGGACTATGATGCAAACGACCCGTCGCAAGGCACCGTGTGGGCGTACAGTTCCTTCGGAACGGGGCTCTACGTGGCACTGCTTCCCGGCAAGTACCAGCTGTTCGTTTCGTCAGCCGACACGACGAAGCGCGGGGATTACCTTGCGCAGACCGCCACCGTCGGGGGGATTGGCAACCCGCCGTGCGATCCCACGTTCATCGGGCTCATGCCCGGCACGTACAACGAGGCGACGCTGGGCAACAACTCCTGCGACATCACGCTCAGGTACTCCGACCCGGCCAAGTACAATGGCCAGCACTCGAAGGCCGACTATTACCTGGTGAAGGTGCTGGCCGGGCACTCGTATACCTTCACGGCCACCATCGAGACGGCCAACACGAACATCGCCCTGGCCCTGTACGGCGACGGCGGCAAGTTCCTCGACCTCGACTCTGGGCCCGCCACCCACAACCCCAAGTCGATCCGCTTCACCCCGAGCTCGACGATGTGGGTGACCGTCGAGGTCAGCGCCTCCACGATTTCCGACACCTGGAACGCGCCGCTCGGCCGATACCGGATCGAGGTGTCGAAGTAGCCCGAGGCGTCATGCCCGGAGCGCAACCGGCCGCGGTGCCCCATCGGGGTGCCGCGGCCGGTTCTCGTTCGGGGGCCTCGCGCGCGCTACGGCTTCCTGTCGAAGTCCCCCGCGCGCACGACCGCAAACTTGTCCGGGTCGATGTACTTGCGCCACGCCGCATTCACCTGCTCGAGCGTCGTCGCCTTGACCCGGGCCTCGAAGTCGGCGTCGAACTGCAGCGTGCGCCCGAGGAACAGGTCGCTGGCCAGCGTGCTGGCCAGGATCGGGTCCTGCGCGCGCGTGAGCTGCGCGTTCTGCAGCAGGCCCGTGCGCGCCTTGTCCAGCTCATCGGCGGTGAAGCCGTCGCGACGCGCGCGCGCCAGCTCGTCGAAGAAGTCCGCCTGCACCTTGTCGGCGTTCTGCGGCGCGTGGATGGCCAGCGCCAGGAAGTGGGCCACGGCGTCGCGCGAGTCCGCCTGCAGCACCGACTGCGCCGCGTAGCTCAGCCCGTCCTTCACGCGGATGCGGTCGGTCAGGCGCGACGTGAGCGTCCCGCCGCCCATGATGTAGTTGGCGAGCGTCATCGCCGCGTAATCCGGGTCGTGGTCGCTCATCGCCAGCTCGGTGCCCGCGAGGAACATCGCGTTTGCCTTGTCCGGCGTCCTGATGTCCTCGTGGCTGGCCGCGATGCCGAACAGGCGCGGATGCATGACCGCGTACGGGTGCCGCGTGGTCCACCCGGTGAGCATCGTGTCCACCTGCGCGCGCACGGCGCCGGCGTCGAAGTCGCCGACCACCGCGAGCTCGGCCGTGCCGGCCCCGAAGAAGTCGGCGTAGGCGCGCCGCACGTCGTCGATGCGGAGCGCGCGCAGCGCGGCGGCCTGCTCGTCGAATGACGCCACGTAGCGCGGGTCATCCCTGGGGTACGGCGCCAGCTTCCGCTGCAGCGCGACGAGCGCCAGCGCGGTGGGCTCCTTGGCCTGCGCCTCCAGCGCGGCGGCGTTCTCGCGCACCAGCGCGCCGAACTCCGTGGTGTCGAACGACGGATGGCGCAGCACCTCGTCGGCGAGCGACAGGACCGCGGGGAGCGTGGCATGCGTGGCCTGGATGGTCACGCGCACGCTGTTCCCGCCGCCGCTCATGGCCAGCCGCGCCTTGAGCTTGTCCAGCGAATCGCGGAGCTGCTGCCGGGTGTGCATCGTGGTGCCGCGCATCAGCATCTCCGCCGCCGCACCCACGGCCTGCGAGCGCCCGCGCAGCGACTCGAGGTCGCCAAAGTGGAGCACGAGCACGGCATTCACCGTCTCCCCGTGCGTCTTCTTGGGCAGCAGCGCGGCCTTCACGCCCGCCTTCGTGGTGAACGTCGTCGTGCGCTGCATGATGTTGGCCGGCGACGGGTCGAACGCCTCGCCCGTGGCGACGGCCGCCTGTCCCCTGTAGTCCTTCACCAGCGCGGCGATGTCCGGCGCCGGCGGGATCTCCGCGCGGTCCGGCTTGTCCGTGGGCACGAAGTAGCCAAGCGTGCGGTTGGAGCTCTTGAGGTACGCGGCGGCCACGCGCTGCACGTCGGCCGGCGTCACCTTGCGCACCTCGTCGCGGTGCAGGAAGAACAGGCGCCAGTCGCCGATGGCCATCCATTCGGAGAGCGCGAGCCCGACGCCGGCCGTGTTGTTCAGGGCCTGCGCGATGCCGCTCTCGATCGCGGTGCGGGCGCGGTCCACCTCCTGCTGCGTGGGCGGGCTGGAGGTGACGAGGTCGTCGAGCGCCTTGAGCAGGGCCGCGCGCGCCGTGGCCAGCGTGTCCTCCTTGCGCATGGACACGATGAGCATGAGCCCGCCCGGGTCGTGGAGCTGGAGCGGGAGCGCGTCCACCGACGCGGCCTTCTTCGTTTCCACGAGCGCCTTGTACAGGCGCCCGGACGGCGCGTCCGTGAGCAGGTGCTGCAGCACGTCCACCGCGGCGAAGTCGGGGCTCGACCCCGCAGGCACGTGGTAGAAGTCCACGATGTCCTGCTCGTTGCCGGCGCGGCGCACCCACACCTCGCGCTCGCCATCCTGCGTCGGCTCCACGGTGTACGTCTGCGGCAGCTCGCGCGCCGGCTTCGGCAGCGGGGCGAAGTACTTCTGCACCATGGCCAGCGCCTTCGTCGTGTCGAACTTGCCGGCGATGAGCAGCACCGCGTTGTCGGGCTGGTAGAAGCGATGATAGAACGCCTGCAGCCGGTCGATCGGCACGTGCTCGATGTCCGACTGCGAGCCGATGGGCAGCCGCCCATACGCGTGGAACAGGTACGCGCTGCCCAGCACGCGCTTGATCGTCACCAGCGTCGGGCTGTTCTCGCCGCTCTCGAACTCGTTGCGGACGACGGAGAACTCCTTGTCCAGGTCCTGGCGCGACACGCGGCTGTGCAGCATGCGGTCGGCCTCCATGCCCAGCGCCCAGTCGAGCGTGGAGTCGGCGGCCGAGAAGATCTCGAAGTAGTTCGTGCGGTCGAACGAGGTGCTCGCGTTGTACGACGCCCCGCGCGCCTCCAGCTCGGCGGCGATGTCCGGGTGCGTCGGCGTGCCCTTCACGAGCATGTGCTCGAGCAGGTGCGCCATCCCCGTCTCGCCGTAGCCTTCCTGCCGCGAGCCCACCAGGTACGTGACGTTGACCAGCGTCTGCGGCTTGGACTGGTCGGGATACAGCAGCACGCGCATGCCGTTGGACGGGATGCGGTACGCCGTGATCCCCTCCACGGACGCCTCGCGGACGATGGCCGGGCCGGACGGGGCCTGGGCCGGCAGCGCGCCCGCCGGGACGGCCAGGAGCGCCAGCGCGCGGAGGGTGTGACGAGCGGTCATGCGTCGTTCCTCTCGACTTCGGGTCGTGGTGGGGACGAAGGGAGGTAACATAGGAAATCCGGCCGTGCCGCACCAAGTCCTTGCCGGCAAGGGCATTGGGCCGCGCGGCCGGTCGCGCGTAGATTGGACGCGCACCGCCATGACGACACCCACGCCCGTGGACCAGCCGCCGCGCTCGCGCGCCGCACTCGCCGTGCTCGCCCTCTGGGTCGTCGCGGTCGTCGTCGTGACCGTGCAGGGCGTGGTGCACGCGCGAGGCAACTTCCTCATCTTCCGCGGCGCGTTCGACGCGCTGGTCCATGCGCGCAACATCTACGCGCCCGCGGCGCCCGGGCTCGACCTCTTCAAGTACAGCCCGTCGTTCGCGCTGCTGTTCGCGCCGTTCGCCGTCGGGCCGGTGGCGGTGGGCTGGTTCCTGTGGACGGCGGTGAACGCGGCGCTGCTCTACCTTGCGCTCGGCCGCCTGCTCGACGGGCGCGATGCGACCTTTGCGCGCGCCTTCGTGTTCCTCGAGATGCTGGGCTCGCTGCAGAACGGGCAGAGCAACGCGCTCGTGGCGGCGCTGGTCATCCTCGCCTTCACCGAGCTCTCCCGCGGGCGGC
>DASZRI010000064.1:0-2893 GCA_035549215.1 Gemmatimonadaceae bacterium
CTCGTCGCAGGCGACGAGTTGCGCCGAGCCCACCCGGGCGAGCAGGCGCTCGCCCTCGCGGACGCGCACGAGGTCCGGGGACGCACCGCGCGCGGGCTCCTCCCGGACCTCGTGGACGGCGAGCGGCCAGTACCGCGCCGCGCGCGTCTCGTATTCATGAATCGCCGCCGCCAGCGCCGCATCACGCGGACGGCCGACGGCGGCGACGATGACCTGCATGGCGCGCCGGGGCGCGGCTCAGGCGTAGATGCCGCGGAGCCGGTGCACCGTGGCCACGCGGCTGATGGACAGCATGTACGCGGCCGTGCGCATGTTCACCTTGTGCTGCTTGGAGAGCCGCAGCACGTCGGCAAAGCTGTTCTTCATGATCTCGTTGAGGCGGTCGTTGACCACGTCCTCGGTCCAGAAGTAGCCGCCACGGTCCTGCACCCACTCGAAGTACGAGACCGTGACGCCACCCGCGTTGGCGAGGATGTCCGGGATCACGAACACGCCCTTCTCGTCCAGGATCGAGTCCGCGCCCGCCGTCGTCGGGCCGTTGGCGCCCTCGGCGATGATCTTGGCGCGGATCTTCGCGGCGTTCTTGCTCGTGATGACGTTCTCGAGCGCCGCCGGGACCAGCACGTCCACGTCCACCGTCAGCAACTCCTCGTTGGTGATCGGGTCGCCGCCCTTGAAGCCATCGAGCGAGCGATGCTCCTGTACGTGCTTGATCGCGGCATCCACGTCAATGCCGTTGGCATTGTGATAACCGCCGGTGCGGTCGCTGATCGCGACGATCTTGCAGCCCTCGCGCGCGAGCAGCTTCGCGGCCACGGAGCCGACGTTGCCGAAGCCCTGCACGGCGACCGTCGTGCCGCTGACCGGCATGCCCAGGTGCTTGAGCGCTTCCTTGGTGACGATCATGACGCCGCGGCCGGTGGCCTCACGACGGCCCAGCGAGCCGCCCATCTCCACGGGCTTGCCCGTGACGACCGCCGTCACGGTGTGGCGCATGTGCATCGAGTACGTGTCCATCACCCAGGCCATCACGCGCTCGTTCGTGTTCACGTCGGGCGCCGGGACGTCGGAGTCCGGGCCGAGGGTGTTGATGATGCCGGCCGTGTACCGGCGCGTGAGGCGCTCGAGTTCGCCGACGCTCATCTTGAGCGGGTCGCAGATCACGCCGCCCTTGGCGCCGCCGAACGGCAGGTTCACCACGGCGCACTTCCACGTCATCCACGCGGCCAGCGCCTTCACTTCCTCCATCGTGACCTGCATGTCGAAGCGGATGCCACCCTTGGCCGGTCCGCGCGACGTGTTGTACAGCACGCGGAAGCCGGTGAACACCTCGACCTCCCCGCTGTCCATCATCACGGGCACGGAGACGATGATCTGCTTCTCGGGATGACGGAGCACCTTGTACAGCCCGGGCTCCAGGTCGAGCAGTTCCGCCGCGCGATCGAAGCGGGACATCATCCCTTCGAACGGGTTCTCCTCGTTGAGGAAGCGGTCCTTGTCGGGGCGGACGATTTTATCGGTCGGAAGTCGGAGGTCGGTCGCCATGAGTCAGGCAGGAAGCCGGTCGGTGCCGGCGGTTGGGAGGTTGGTGGTGCGTTCGGCCGTCACACGGTCCAGGATCCGGGCCAGCACATCGGCCCCCCGCTCGACGACCACACGCTGAGAAACATACCATAGGGGCCCGGCGCCGGGCCACCGCGCCCCGATCTTGACCATGTCCTTCAGGGTGCACACCGCAAGCCCGCCGGCGGGCACGGCACGCGCCGCCCGGTGCAGGTCGGCATCGGAAAACGCATGGTGGTCGGGGTAGGCGTGGAGCGTCACCTGTGCGCCGTACGCCTCGAGCTGCGCGACGAACGCCCCGGGCGCCCCGATGCCGGTCACCACGAGCACGGGACGCCCGCGCAGGGTGTCCAGCGGCCGGGACTCGCCGCCCGGTGCCGAGACCAGGGCATCCGGCACCAGCGCGACCACCGCCCCAGGCAGGCCCGTCCAGCCGACCAGTTCGTCCAGCACCGCCTCGGCGGCCTGCGGCAACGCGCTTTTCCGCGTCACGATCACCGCGCTGGCACGGCGCAGCGCGCGGCCCGGCTCGCGCAGCGGGCCCGCCGGCAGGACGCGTGCGCCACGGATCGGCTGCTCCGCCGCCACCAGCACCAGGTCGGCCGAGCGCGTGGCACGACGGTGCTGAAAGGCGTCGTCGAGGACCACGACGTCGGCCCCGACCCGCGCCGCCTCCTGCGCCCCGCGCACACGGTCGGCGTCCACGACCACGGGAACGCCGGGCGCGAGCTGGCGGTGCACCAGCGGCTCGTCGTCGCCGTACCCGCGCAGGACGATGGCCGGGTGCGCGCCGCGCCGCTGCAGTTCCGCCGCCACCCAGGCCGCGACCGGGGTCTTGCCCGTCCCGCCGACGGACACGTTGCCGATGCTGATCGCCGGCACGGCCAGCGGGTGCGTCGGGAGGGCGCCGGCATCGTAGAGGGCGTTCCGCGTGCCGACCACGAGCCGGTACGCCGCGGACAGCGGCGTAAGCGCGGCCCGCGCGATGCGCGGCCAGCCGGCGTCCCCGGCCCAGATACGCTGCACGATGCCCGCGCTCATCGGGCCGCCTCGGCCGACGCCGCGAGCAGCGCGGCCTGGAAGGGCAGCGTGGCCGAGTCGAGCTGCGAGGGCGGCCCGCCAGGCGCGGACATTGCCGGTCCGTACGCGATCGTGACGCGCGCGAACGGCTTCGGGATGACGAACCGGTCCCAGCTCTTCAACTGCCAAGAGCGCGAGGCGCCGGCGCCGACCGGGACGATCGGGCGGCCGCGGCGCTGCGCGACGAGCAGGGCGCCCGGCGCGAAGCTGTGCCGCGGGCCGCGCGGGCCGTCGGGGGTGACGGCGACAT
>DASZRI010000065.1:0-9327 GCA_035549215.1 Gemmatimonadaceae bacterium
CCCGGGGGCCGGCAGGCGGAGAGCACCCTAGTGCGCCGTGGAGCGCAGGATGTTGCGCAGGTCAACCCGATTCGACGGCGCAATGCCGTAGTCGAGCGTGATCTGCTTGATGGAGGCCGTGAGCAGCGCCTCGATCAGGAACGGATTGTGGACGTACGACCCGGCAGATTGCGCGAGCTGCAGGTTGAACTGCGCACCCTCGCCCGTGGTGAACCGCGTGTCCGTCGTGCTGAATTCCGTCTTCGGCACCTTGGCGATCATCCCGCTCAGCGTGTTCTCGAGCGTGGTGATGCGCTGCCCGACGGTGATCATCGCCGACCGCGCGACGTCCTGCGACCCGTGGCACCCGCTGCCCGTGCAGGCCGCGAAGGTGCGCTGCGAGATGTCACACGTCCCCGTGGTCGGGAGGCCATTGCTGTCCAGGCACGGGATGGCGACGAACTTGTGGCCCGTGGCCTGGAACGTAAGGTTGCCGGTCTTCGGGTCGTTGACCGCGAACCGGGCCACGTGGCACGTGGCGCAGAGGTTCGGGTTGCTCGCGCTCCCGTGCGTGGCGACGATCGTGTCACCGCCCACCAGCTGGAAGCTGGGCGGCCACCAGCCGGCGTAGCCGAGCAGCGTCGGGCCTTCCGGCGAGTGCGGGCCGCGCGAGCTGGTCGGGTCCGGCGCCGAGCGGCGCTGGTGGCAGCGCACGCAGAGGTTCTGCGTCGGGTCCGTGCTGCTGACCGAGAACCGCAGCTGCTTGCCATTCGCCGGCGAGTGCGGATCATGGCACACCGCGCAGACGATTGCCAGCGGCTTCGTGCTCACCTGCCCCTGCTCGAGGTATGCCGTGTTGACGCCGAACGCCTGCAGCGCGCCCTGCGCCGTATGGCAGCCCTGGCATTCCGTGCCGCCCGACACCGCAGCCGCCTCGACGTTCGAGTGCTTGGACACGCGCCACTCGTCCACGAACGGCTCGTGCGTCCCGGTGTGGCATTCACCGCAGCCGCTGTTGATTGCGGACCCGGTGTCCACGGCGATCGACGCGAGCGGACGGTTCCCCAGCGCCGGCGCCGTCACGTGCTGCAGCCCCGCACCGTGGCAGCTCTCGCACTGCACGTCCTGGTAGCGGGGATCGCTGGTGGCGATATAGCCGACGGAATCCGCCGTCGCGGCATTGCCCAGCTTGCTCACCGAGTGGCAGGCCACGCACGCCGCGGACGCGTGCCCGCTGGCCTGCAGGTCGGCCCACGCCGATGAGTGCTTGGTTTGCAGCCACTTGGCCTGCTGGTCAACGTGGCAGTTGCCGCAGACGGTCTGCTTGGTGGTCGGCTGGCTGTAGCCGACGAAGTTGGCGGCGGCTGTCGGGGGCGTCGTGAAGGCGGGCGTGCTGCGATACACCACCTTCTCCGACGTACACGAGGCCAACGCCATGGCGCCGGCGACCCCGAGGATCCACCGCGCCGTCGAGCCTGGACCAAACCTTGTCATGTTGCCTGCCCCCGCACCGCTAGGGTGGTGGTGAACGCCTGAGCTGGAACGCGCTTCACGTGTTGCAGTCCGCCATGCTTCGGGAGCTGGTGACTGGGGCACAAGTTGCGCCTCGCCGTGGGGGCCAACTGTCGGTTTATGCCGGAGTTTTGTGCGGATTCGCATGACGCGCGCCGTCCACGCCTCGCCCGTCGGACAACCGCTGACACGCGACCCACGTGCGGCTTCACCCGACGCGCCCGGCCTTGTCACCCGACTGACACACCTGTTCCCTGCATCCACCTTGCCCGCGAGTGCCCGACCAGGCACGCATTCCACAACGCGGGGAGGACCGATGTGTCTCGGCGTACCGGGACGAGTGCTGAGCGTGGACGGCCGCATCGCACGCGTGGACTTCTTCGGCGTGGCACGGGACACGCGCCTCGACCTCGTGGATGATCCCGTCGCGCCCGGGGACTACATCCTCAACCACGTCGGCTTCGCCATCCGCCGCATCCCTGCGGAGGAAATCGGCGAGACGCTCGCGCTGTACGAGCAGCTCCTGCGGGAGGCCGACCAGGACATGATGGCCGCGGACGTGCGCGGCGAACTCGACGCGACGACGGCGGCCGACGGGGCCGCGTCCCATGGCTAGCGCGGGCGCAGTGCCGCGCCCCGCGGGTGGCTTCGACGAGCTCAAGTTCCGCGACCCCGCGCGCGCCCGCGCCCTGGCCGACGCCATCGCGCACATGTGCGCCCAGGTCGGTCGCACGCCGGTCACCGTCATGCACGTCTGCGGGAGCCACGAGCAGTCCATCGCCAAGTTCGGGCTCCGCGCCACCTTCCCCGACGCGCTCGACGTGATCATGGGCCCGGGCTGCCCGGTGTGCGTCACCGACATGCCCGAAGTGGACGAGGCGGTGGTACTGGCCGAGGACGGCGTGCGCATCGTCACGTATGGCGACATGCTGCGCGTCCCGGGGACCACGCGCTCGCTCGCCGAGGCGCAATCGCTGGGCGCGAAGGTGGACGTGGTGTACAGCGCCGCACAGGCCGCAGACATCGCGCGCAGCACGGACGAACAGGTGGTCTTCTTCGCGAGCGGCTTCGAGACCACGGCTGTTGCCACCGCTGCCGTCATCCTGGACAACCCGCCGCCCAACTTCTCCGTCCTCTCGGCGCACAAGTACATCCCGCCGGTCATGGAGATCGTGGCCGAGATGCCCGATACGCGCATCGAGGGGTTCCTGGCGGCGGGCCATGCGGCGACGATCACCGGCTGGGGCATCTTCGAGCGCTTCGTCGAGCGGCATGGCATCCCGGTCGTCGTCGCGGGCTTCGAGCCACTCGACATCCTGGCCGGGCTGGCCCAGCTCGTGGAGCTGGTGCGCGACCGCACGCCGCGCGTGGTGAACACCTATCCGCGCTGCGTCACGCGCGAGGGGAACGAGAACGCGCAGCGGCAGCTCTGGCGCGTGTTCCGCACCACCGGCGGCAACTGGCGCGGCATCGCGCACGTGCCCAACGGCAACCTCCGCCTGCGCGACGAGTTCGCCGGGGTGGACGCGCGCCGCCGGTTCACGATCGACCTCAAGCGCATGTGGAACCAGGCGCCTGCCGCGCTCACGCAACAGTGCATCTGCGGCGACATCATGGCCGGCATCGCGTCACCTGCCCGCTGCCCGCTGTTCGGCACCGTGTGCGTGCCCGACGCCCCGGTGGGCGCGTGCATGGTGAGCAGCGAGGGCACGTGCCGCATCTGGCACCAGTACGGAGGACACCCGAAGCTATGACCACGCTGCGCTACTCGCCCGCCACGCGGCGCGAGCTCACGGTCGTGATGAAGCACGGTGCCGGCGGCCGCGCCATGCGACGACTCATCGAGGAAGTGCTCGTGCGCGGGCTGGTGGACCAGCCCGTGGACGGCTTCGGCCTGGCGGCAATGGACGACGGCGCCGCGCTGCGCGTCGGCGACCAGTGGCTGGTCATCACCACCGACTCGCACGTCGTCCACCCGATCTTCTTCCCCGGGGGCGACATCGGGCGGCTCGCGATTTCGGGCACGGTGAACGACCTCGCGATGATGGGCGCCACGGAGCCGCTCGCGCTCACCTGCGGCCTCATCCTCGAGGAGGGCTTTCCATACGCGGATCTCGAGCGCGTGCAGCAGTCCATGGCCGAGACCTGCCGCGAAGCCGGCGTGCCGATCGTCACGGGTGACACCAAGGTGATGGGACGCGGGGAGCTGGACGGCCTCGTCCTCAACACCACCGGCGTCGCGCTCACGCGCACGCTGACGCCTGACTCCGCGCTCCAGCCGGGCGACGCGATCCTCGTCAGCGGCACGATCGGCGACCACGGCCTGGCGCTCATGGCGTCCCGCCACGACCTGGCGCTCTCGGTGGAGCTCGTGTCCGATGTATCACCACTCAACCATATGGTCAGGCAGGCATTGACTGCCGCACCGGGCGCCATCGTCGCCATGAAGGACCCCACGCGCGGCGGTGTCGCCAGCGCGCTGCACGAGATGGCGGCCAAGAGCCGCGTGGGCATCGTGCTCAACGAGGCGGACATCCCGGTGAACCCGGTCGTGCGCGCCGCGGCCGAGATGCTCGGGCTCGATCCCCTGCATGTCGCCAACGAAGGGCGCGCCGTGATGGGCGTCCGCGGCGGCGACGCGGCCATCGCCGCCGTGCTCGGCGCGCTGCGGGCGCACCCGCAGGGCGTGGACGCCGCGGTCATCGGCCACTGCACGTCCGAGCGTCCCGGCAGCGTGATCCTCGACACGGGGCTCGGCCGCCGGCTCGTCGCCGAGTCCGAAGGCGAACCCCTGCCCCGCATCTGCTGAGGACCGGCCATGCCCGGCGACATGCCCAACATCCACGTCACGCACGACGGACCGGTCGGCATCCTCACGATCCACCGCCCCGAGCGCTTCAATTCGCTGGACATCGCCACCGCGCGCGACTTCCGGAAGGCGGGGCTGCAGCTCGCGCGCGATCCCGACGTGCGCTGCGTCGTGGTGCAGGGCGTGAACGGCATCTTCTGCAGCGGCGCCGACCTCAAGTACATCCGGGCGCACGGCACGCAGCAGGACTTCGACTACCTGCATCCCGACGCCACCAGCGAGTCGCCGGGATTCGGGGAGGGCTTCAAGGAGATCCTCGAGTACCTGCACAGCACGATCTCCGAGATCAAGCGGGCCCCCAAGCCGTTCATCGCCGCGGTGGACGGCGTCGCCGCCGCGGGCGGCTTCGGCGTCGCCATGGCGTGCGACCTGGTGTTCGCGTCCGAGCCCTCCACCTTCGAGTGGGCCTACCACAAGACCGGGCTCACCGGCGCCGAGAGCTCGACGTTCTTCCTGCCGCGCCTCGTGGGGCTGCGCGTCGCGATGGGGCTCGTCCTGCTGAATCCTCGGCTCACGGCGCGCCAGGCCCTGGACCTGCGGCTCATCAACGACGTGTTCCCGCGCGTCATCTTCGACGAATGCGTCATGGAGGCCGCGCAGCGCATCGCCGCCGGCCCGACGGAGGCGTACGGGGTGGCCAAGCGGCTCATCAACCAGGCCGCGGGCGTCGAGCAGCTCGACTTCCACCTGGACGACGAGTTGCAGCACCTCTCGCGGATCGCGAACGGCGCCGACTTCGCGGAAGGGCTGCAGGCCTTCTTCGGCAAGCGTGCGCCGGACTTCGGGCGCGCACCGTCCGGCGCGGAGCCGGCGGACACATGACGCCGCGCATCCTCGTCGCGTTCTACTCGCGCACCGGCAACACGCGCCGGGTGGCGCGGCTGCTCGCCGACGCGCTGGGCGACGCCGACCTGGAGGAGCTGATGGATCCGACGCCGCGCATGGGTGTGCGCGGCTACCTGCGCTCCGGCTACCAGGCCTTCTTCAAGCGACGGACGCCGCTCGCCCCGCTGCGCCATGACCCTGCGCGCTACGACCTGGTCATCCTCTGCACGCCCGTCTGGAACGCGTCCGTGTCAGCGCCGGCGCGCGCCTTCCTCGCCGCTCATGCCCGGCGCATCCATCGCATCGCGTTCCTGGCCTGCTTCGGCGGTTTCGGCCTCGAACGCGTGCTGCGCCAGTTGACGGAAGCCAACGGCACGCGGCCGCTGGCCACCACCGCGGTGCGCGAGTCCGATCTGGCGTCAGGCCAGGCCGAGGCCATTGTCACGCGCTTCGCGGCGGAGCTTCGTACGCGGCTGGAAGCGCCGCAGCACACCGTCTAGGCGCCTCGTCCGCCAGGACGCACGGCCCGCATCAGGCCGCAAGCCCGGTCGCCAGCAGCAGCGCGAACCCCAGCGACAGTGCCGCCGCGCGCGGCGTCATGGGTACCAGCTCGTCGTGCGTGCGCCGGCGCCTGAGCTCGCGGCCAAGCGCGATCGCCGCGGGCAACGACAGCAATGGCAGCAGGACCGCCGCCCCGAACCGCCCGCTGCGCCACAATGCGATCGGCACCACGTACGCCAGCAGCGACAGCAGGCCGTACTCGATGCGGCTCCAGCGCGCGCCGATCACCACCGCCAGCGTGTGCTCACCCTTGCCGCGATCGTATTCCAGGTCGCGGATGTTGTCGATGATCAGCACGTTCGTGGTCAGTGCGGACACGGGCAGGCTGGCCCACAGGATGTCCGGCGTCAGCACGCCCGGCACGAGCGCGATCCCGGGCGGCGCGCCGAGCACCGCGGCCGCCTGGACGTAGAACGCCCCGGTCACGGCCGCTGTTCCGAAGAACGTGAAGAAGAGCGCATCACCGAGCGCATGGTCGCCGAGCGGGAACGGCCCGGCGGAGTACGCCACGCTCGCCGCGGCCGCCACGATGCCGAACAGCAGCACCGGGATCCCGCCGGCGCTGAGCAGCGGGAGCGCGGCGACGGCCGCCAGTCCGTAGCACCCGAGGATGGCCAGCCGCAGGTGGCGCAGCGAGACGACCCCGGAGCGCACCGCGGCCACGAAGTCCGCGTGCTCCTCGTCGTCCGCGTGGCGACGCAGGTTGAAGTAGTTGTCCGTGAAGACGCCGCCCAGGTGGATGCACCACCCGGAGAGGAGCGCGAGCATCGCGTACAGCGGCGCGAACAGGTGCATCCGCCAGGCGAGCCCGGACGCGACGAGCACGGGCGCCAACGTCGTCGGCAGCGTGTGCGCTGGGTAGAGCAGCATGCCCACCCATACCTGGCGGCGGGTGGGCACGGCGGCCTGGGTCATGGTCCCTGCGTCTGTCATGGGCGTGGGGTGTCGTTCGTCGCAAGGAATAGCGGACGGCGCAAGCCGACCCCATCGGTCATTCCCCCCAACACATCCTGCAATCACTGTCAGCCATTCGCCGACGCCTGCCACGGCGCACGCCTGATGTTCCCGTGGTCCCGCGCGCCCTATCTAGAGCATGGCTGCACCAGGACGGATGCCATGAAGGCTCATGAGCCTGCACGCGCGGCGGCGCCCCCCGCGGCGTCGGCGCTCGATGCACTGCTGGACGCCGAACAGGAATTCGCTGCGCGCCTGCAGGACGCCGACCGTGAGATCGCCCGGCTGCTCGACGAGGCGCGGGCGGAAGTCGCCGCGGAGGACGCCGCGGAAGCCGCGGCGCTGGAGGTCGCGTTGCACGAGGCGGCGGAGCAGGCCGCACACCAGCAGGCGGACGACGTGCGCAAGGTCGAGCAGGATGTCGCCGGGCACGTCCGGCGATTCTCGGAGGCGACCACGGACGACATCGCCCGTGTCGCCGCACAACTCGTGGCGCTCATCGCGCCCCCGGCTCCCGTCACATGATCGTCCCCATGGCCCGCGTTCGCGTGATGGGACCGCGCGAGCGGTTCGGGGACACGCTGCGGGCCATGCAGGACGACGGGCACGTGCACGTAGACGACGCGACGCCGCGCGCCGGGCTTGCCCCCATGCCTGACGATCCACGCGACGCGCGACGCCGGCGGCAGTTCGAGCGCCTGCTCGACGATATCACTACCATCGAGCACACGCTCGGTCCGCTCCCGCGCCCCGCTGGGCCCGCGACGTGCACTGTCGAGGACTTCGCGCGCTGGGGACGGCTGGCGCGGCGCACGCGCCAACAGGCGCTGCGGCTGGCCGAGCAGGTGGCGCAGCTTGGTGAGGAGCGCGCGCTCATCGAGCGATACCGCGACTTCCTGGACGCCATCCTCCCGGTCGTGCGGCGCGTGGCCCGGTCGCCGCGCCTGACCTGTCACGCCGTGGTCGTGCCTGAAGCGGCGCGCGCCGCGCTGGACCGCGTGACCGCCGCACTTCGCACAGAGATCGGCGACGACTTCGCCATTGCGACGCACCCGCTCGAGGGTGGCGAGATCGCCGTGCTGCTCGTGCTGCCCACCGCGCTCAGCCAGCGGCTGGAAGCGAAGCTCTCCGAAGCGCGCGTACCCGAGGTGCCGATGCCCGGCCCGTACCGCGACCTTCCCCTGGACGTCGCGGTGCCGAAGATGCTGGAACGGTTGCAGGGCATACCCGCCGAGCTCGCTGCGGCCCGCGACCAGGGCGCGACGCTGCTGCGCACGCACGGGCCGGAGCTCGCGCGCGCCCGCGCGGCCGCACAGGACTGGCTCGCTGCCGCCGACGCACGACGACACTGCGCCGTGACCTCGCGCCTCTTTGCGATCGAAGGGTGGATCCCCGAGCCGCTCGTGCCGCCGCTGGCCGAACGCCTGGCACGCGACATCGGCACGGAAATCGTGGTCGAGACGGTGGCGCGTGAATCCTGGCAGGCCGCCGAGGCGCCGGTCGTGCTCTCCAACCCGCGGATCTTCCGCCCCTTCGAGAAGCTCATCGCGATCATGCCGCTGCCCACGTACGGCACGATCGACCCCACCCCGTTCGTCGCGGTCTTCTTCCCCATGTTCTTCGGCATGATGCTCGGCGACATCGGCTACGGGCTGATCCTCGGCGCGGGGGTCGCGATTGCGTGGAAGCGTGCCGCGCCGGGATCGCTGTGGCGCGCCGCGGCCGAGATCGCGCTGCCATGCGCCGTGTTCACCGTCATCTTCGGCGCCGTGTACGGTGAGTTCTTCGGCGACGCCGGGCGCCGGCTGCTGGGCATCCACCACGTCCTGTTCGACCGCGAGGAGTCCATGCTCGCGTCGCTCGCCGCCGCCGCAGGGCTCGGCGTCATGCACATCGTGCTCGGGCTCGTGCTCGGTGCCGTGAGCGCATTCCGGCACGAGCGCCGCCAGGCCATCGGGCGCGCCGTCTCGGCGCTGATGGTGCTGCTCGTCGTGCTGGCGCTGCTCGCCGCGTTCGAGGTGCTGCCAAGGGCGCTGTTCACGCCGGCGGTGGTGGCGCTGGTCGTCGCCTTCCCGCTGCTCGTGCTGGCCGAGGGCATCGTCGCGCCGATCGAGCTGCTCGGCGCGCTCGGCAACATCCTGTCGTACGCCCGCGTGATGGCCATCGGCACGGCGTCGGTGATCCTGGCCGTCGTCGCCAACCGGATGGTGGGGATGATCGGCTCCACGCTCGTCGGGCTGCTGTTCGCGCTGCTGTTCCACCTCGTGAACTTCGCGATCGGCCTCTTCAGCCCCGCGATCCACGCGCTGCGACTGCATTACGTGGAGTTCTTCGGGAAGTTCTACAGCCCGGGCGGCCGGCCGTACCGGCCGTTCGGACACTGGAGCCCCGCACAGGGGCATTGAACCTGCAACGGAGCGTCTCATGAACGTCGTCTGGGTAGCACTGTGCGCGGCAGGAGCCATGGCCTTGAGCGCCTGGGCCACGGCGTGGGCGCAGTCGAAGATCGGGGCGGCCGGCGCGGCGGCGATGGCGGAGAAGCCGGAGCTGTCAGCGACGGTGGTGATCCTCGTGGCCATCCCGGAGACGATGGTGATTCTCGGATTCGTGGTCGCCGTGTTGCTCAT
>DASZRI010000066.1:0-4274 GCA_035549215.1 Gemmatimonadaceae bacterium
ACCTCATCCTGCACGCCGGGGACGTGGGCGAGGGCGTGCTCGAGGAACTCGGGGCGATCGCGCCGGTGCTGGCCGTGCACGGCAACACCGACGTGCCCGGGGACCCGCTGCTGCCCGCGGAGCGCGAGGTGACGATCGACGGCGTGCGCGTGCACGTGAGCCACGGGCACGAGCTGGGGAGCCCGACGCCGGCGCTGCTACTGGCGCGGTACGATGCGGACGTGCTGGTGTACGGACACACGCACCGCCCGCTGCTCACGCAAGCCGGCGGGCGGTGGGTGGTGAACCCAGGCGCGGCGGGACCGCGGCGATTCGACCTGCAACCTTCAGTCGCGCGCCTCGACATCTCCGGCGGCGACGTCACGATCGCGCACGTGTCCCTCCGCGCCTGAGCGCGGCGCGGTCAGGCCTTCGCGGCGATCGCGATCTTGCGCCCGTGTGACTTGGCCTCCTTGCTCTTGGGCAGGTGCACGGTGAGCACGCCGTTCTCGCACGTCGCGGTGATCTTGTCCTGATCCACGGCGGCGGGGAAGGTGAACGACCGCTCGAACGTGCCGTACGAGCGCTCCCACACGTGATACGACTGGTCCTTCTCCGTGCGGGTCTCGGCCTTCTCGCCGCGCAGCGTGAGCACGCCGTCGTCATACTCCGCGTTGACGTCCTTCGTGGTCATGCCCGGCACCTCGGCGGTGACGGTGAATTCCGTCGGCGTCTCGGCCACCTCCATGGCCGGGTTCCAGCCGAGCGTCTGCGGCATGGTCTCCATGAGGGGGGCGCCGAAGGCGCGGCGCAGCCGGTTCTGCATGTCCTCCAGGTCCCGCGTCACCGTGGACAGGAACGGGATGCCGGCAGCGGGCGTGCGGGTGAGGATCGTGGGCATAGGAACCTCCGAATACAGGGCACGGGGAATGACGCGGCGTTTCCCTGCCGTGCGTCGCGTCAGGCTTGGGGCTTATGGCCCCTGGGGACTTCGGCGCCGGGGCGGGGCCCCGGCGAGAACACGTACATCCGCGTCGTGATGCGGTGGTCCGCGACGGCGCCGGCGATGTCGAGCGTACTGACGATGCCGAGGAGCCGTCCCTCGTCGATGACGAGCAGGCGATGGACCTCGGCGCGCCGCATGTAGTCGGCCGCGGCGTCCACCGCCATGTCGGGCGGCACGGAGAACACGATGTGCGTCATCACCTCGGACACCGTGTGCTCGGCGAGCAGGTCCCATTCCGGGCGCGGCATCTGTTCCATGCGCTCGCCGACGTCGGTGGTGGTGCCGCTGCCGAGGTCGGAGTAGAAGGCGGCCATGGAGACGTCGGCGTCCTCGTCCTCCTCGATGACGTCGTCGATGGTGCGCTCGTCCTGCGGCAGCGGGATACCGGGTGTGGCGGCGATGAAGTCGATGATGTCGGTGGTCGAGATGACGCCCATCACGCGGTCACCACTGACGACGGGTGCGCCGGACACATGCGCGTGGGACAGCCGTTCCGCCGCTTCGCGCAGCGTCATGTCCGGTCCGATGGTGATGGGGCCGGCCGTCATGATGTCGCGTACCCTGAGCATCGCGCCTCCTGTGGTCTGCGGCCAAGCTACGACCAGCCAGGGGGGGCGTCAGTCGGTAATCGCGGGCGGCGCCGTGCGGAACGGGCTGACGGGGTGTGCGGGATTCGCCCGTCGGGCTATGGCTGCCGCGTGCGCTCGAGCTCGGCGGGATGCTGGCGGAACCAGCTGGTGAGCAGCATGAGCTCGTCGATCTCGTGCGTGGGCACGCGGGCACTGCGCGGCTCGGTGGCGCCAAACACCTGCGTGGCGAGCGCGGCCAGCGCCGCGCGTTCACGCGGCGTGCGCGGTGCGGATGTTTCCGCGCGCACGCGCCCGCGGCGCACGAGGTACACGCGGTCGTCGCCGCCGTGGCCGGGCACCTCGTAGAGGAAGCTGAGCGACTCGACGGCAAAGCGCAGGCGCTCGAAGCCCTCGCGCAGGGCGAGCAGCCGCTGGTGCTTGTCGCGCAGCGCGGCGGCGCGCTCGAACTCGAGCCGGTCGGCGGCGGCGCTCATGTCGGCGTGGAGCGCCGCGAGCGGCCCGTCGTCCTCGCCGTCGAGGAAGGCGCGGGCCAAGCGCACGCGGTCGGCGTATGCGGACGCGGTGCACGCGGCGGCGCAGGGCCCCAGGCAGCGGCCGATCTCGAGGCGGATGCATCCCGGGGTGCGGGGCGCGCCGCGGAAGAGCTCGGCCTGGTCGGCGTAGATGATGCGCTGCGAGAGCCGGCAGTCGCGCAGGCCGAGCACGTCGCTCAGCTCGCGCAGCGATTCCTCCAGGCGGCGCATCCCCTGGAAGGGCCCGTAGTAGATGGCGTGGTCGTCACCGCCGGGCCCGCGCACGGCCATGAGCCTGGGCGCGGCGCCGCGCGTGAGCTTGATGAACGCGAAGTGCCGCGCGTCGCGCTTCATGGCCACGTTGAGGCGGGGGCGGAAGCGCTTGATGAGGCGCATCTCGGTGAGCAGCGCCGCGAACTCGCTGGGCTCGTAGTCCCACTCGATGGCCTGCGCCTCGCGCACGATGCGCGCGCCCTTCTCCTCGGGGAACGAGGCGCGGAAGTAGCTGAGCAGGCGCGTGCGGAGCTTCTTGGACTTGCCGACGTACACCACCTCGCCGCCGGGCGCGACCATGCGGTACACGCCCGGGCGGTCTTCCGCGTGCGCGCGCACGTGGTCGCGCAGCTCGCGCAGCAGCGCCTCGGCGGCACGGCGCGGCGTGAGCGCTAGTGCTGGCAGCGCACACACAGCACGGTGCTCCGTCCGTCGATGGCGTGCGTGCCGACCAGGCGCGCGCCGCAGCGCGGGCACGGCTGGCCGGCGCGCCCGTATGCCGCGAGCCGCTCCACGAAGCCGCCGGCCTGGCCGAACGCGTCGCGGTAGTCGCGGAAGCTGGTCCCGCGCAGGGCGATGGACTCGCGCAGGACGGCGGTGATCGCGTCGTGCAGGGCGCCGGCTTCGTCGCGCGAGAGGGATCGCGCGGGGCGCGACGGGTCGATGCCCGCGCGCCAGAGCGCCTCGTTGGCGTAGATGTTCCCGATGCCGGCCATCCGTCGCTGGTCCATGAGCACCTGCTTCACCGGCCGCGCCGACGCGGCGAGGACGGCCCATAGTTGGGCCGCGGTGAAGGCCGGGTCAAGTGGCTCGGGGCCGAGCGCGGCCGAGTATTCGGCGAAACGCCCGGGGGACATGAGCGCGACCGTGCCAAGGCGGCGGATGTCGCGGTAGAGGAGCGCGCGGCCGTCGTCGAGCGTCCAGTGCACGGCGGCGTAGGCGCGCTCGCGGTCGGGAAGCGTGCCGTCGTCGAGGAGCAGGGCGCCGGTGAACCGCGGCTGGACGACCACGTGATCGCCCGCGGCGAGGTCCACGACGACGAGCTTGGCGCGGCGCCAGGCGCGCGCGATCGCGGCGCCAGTGGTGCGCTGGATGAAGGAGGCCGCCGACACCTCGCGCAGGACATCGTGGTGGATGACGCGGACCTGGACGATGCGCGCGCCGGCCACCTGGGCGTCGAGGTCGCGCGCGATCGTCTCGGTCTCGGGCAGCTCAGGCACGTCGCTTCAACTCTCGCCAGCCGATGTCGTCTCGGAACTGCTTGCCGTCGAACTGCACGGCGGCGGCGAGCTCGGCGCTGCGCTGCTGCGCCTGCTCGAAGGACGACGCGACCGCGGTGAGCGCGAGCACGCGGCCGCCCGCGGTGACCAGCCGTCCCTGCGCGTCGCGCGCGGTGCCGGCGTGGAACACGAGCGCGTCGGCGGCGGGCCCGGGCAGCGTGATCACGTCGCCGGTGCGCACCTTGTCCGGGTAGCCGTGCGCCGCGACCACCGTGGTGACGGCGTGCCCGTTTGCATGGCAGGCGGCGTGGTGGGGCAGCCCGGCGCCGCGCGCGATGTCGTACATCACCTGCAGCAGCGAGGGCGAGACGTGCGCCACGGGGAGCACGGCCTGCGTCTCGGGATCGCCGAAGCGGCAGTTGAACTCGACGACCCTGGGGCCGTCGCGCGTGATCATGAGCCCGGCGTAGAGCAGCCCGGTGAACGGGCACCCGCGCTCGCGCATGGCGCGGAGCGTCGGCGCGAGGACGAGCTCCTCGACCTCGCGCAGCATCGCCACGGTGTCGCCGTGCGGGCCGTTGATGCGCGGGCCGAGCGTGACCGGCGCGTACGCGCCCATGCCGCCGGTGTTGGGGCCGAGGTCGCCGGCCAGGAGCCGCTTGTGGTCCTGCGCCGGCACGAGCGAGAGCACGCG
>DASZRI010000067.1:0-4051 GCA_035549215.1 Gemmatimonadaceae bacterium
GGGCGGCATGGGCATGGGCGGCCGCATGGGCATGGGGCGGCGGCGGTTCTCACCGAGCGACGTGGCGCAGCGCTTCAAGGACATGGGCTCGCTGAAGCGGGTGCTCGCGAACATCAAGTTGCAGGATGCGCAGAAAGACAGCCTCGACCGCATTCAGAAGGGCTACGCGCCGCAGTTCGACGAGTACGGCAAGCAGGCGGCCGATCTGTTCCAGCAAGGCGGCCCGCCCGACCGCGACGCGCTGGACTCGCTCCGCACCCACGCGCTCGCATTGCGTGACCAGGAATTCGGCGAGGCGCGCGCCGTTCTCACCGCGGACCAGCAGCAGACGTTCGACGACAACGTGTCGAAGCTGAAGGCCCAGGAGGAAGAGCGCGCGCAGCGGATGGGCCAGCGCATGGGCAGCGGCCCACCCTGACGGGATCGTGCCGGGGCGGCGCATTCGGGCGCCGCGCCCGGTTCACTCGTAGCGCAGCGCCTCGATCGGGTCCAGCCCCGACGCCCGACGGGCCGGCCACACGCCGAACAGCAGCCCCACGGTGGCCGCAAACCCGAAGGCCAGCAGGATGGACGTGACGGAAACGTCCGTGTTCCAGCCGAACGACGTGCGCAGCACGACGGACGCGCCGACGCCGATCCCGATCCCCACCGCCCCCCCGAGCAGGCAGAGCACGACCGCCTCGATGAGGAACTGCGAGAGGATGTGCCGGCGCGTTGCGCCCAGCGCCTTGCGCACCCCGATCTCCCGCGTCCGCTCGGTGACCGACACCAGCATGATGTTCATGATCCCGATGCCGCCCACCAGCAGGCTCACCGTCGCCACGCCCGCCAGGAGCAGCGTGAACACCTGCGCGGTCTCCCCGGCCGTGACCAGGAAGTCCGCGCGGTCGCGGATGCGGAAGTCGTCCGGCTGGTCCGGCCGCAGGTGGTGCGCCCGGCGCATCCAGCGCTCGATCTCGGCCCACGCGGCCGGGATGGACGGCTCGTCCTTCACCAGCACGAAGATGTCCCCCAGGTAGTCGCTGCCGAACAGCCGGTAGCGCGCCGTGGACAGCGGCACCAGGATGTTGTCGTCCGGGTCCTCGAACGACGACGCGTCGCCCTTGGACTTGAGGATCCCGATCACCTGGAACTGGATGCCCCGGATCCGGATGTCCTTGCCCAGGATGTCGAGCGGGTTCGTGACCCCAAGGTCCTCGAGCACGGAGGGGCCGAGGACCGCGACGCGATGGCGCGCAGAATCCTCGCGCGCCGTGAACATCCGCCCGAAGTCCATCTCGTACTTCCGCACCAGCAGGTAGTTCGACGTGGCCCCGATGATCGAGACGTTCGTGTTCGTGTTCTCGAACGTGACCTGGTAGCGCTGGTCCTGCTGGGGCTCCACCGCCGTGAGCAGCGTCGTGCTGTCGCGGAGCATGTCGGCGTCGGGCGTCGTCATCCGCTTGAACGTCGTGAGGCGCACGCCGTTCGCCGTCTGCCGCGTGGCGTCGATCTGCAGCATGGTCGTGCCCAGCGCCTCGATGCGGGCCTGCACCTGCCGCTGCGCGCCGTTGCCCAGCGCGATCATCGTGATCACCGCGCCCACCCCGATGATGATGCCGAGCATCGTCAGGAAGGCGCGCAGCTTGTTGGCGCGCAGGGACGCGAGCGCGACGAGGAAGATTTCCTTGAGGAGCATGCCGGGGGGGACCGAGCGGATGTGGATTGTCGCCCGCAAGCTACCCACCCGCACCTGTCACGCCGATGACACCCCGCAGGGGCGCCGCCCCGTCCGCTCGCCCCCCGGGCCGTGCGCAGTATATTCCACGGTATGCCTGAGCCCATCTATCTCGACCACGCCGCCACGACACCCGTGCGCGCCGAGGTCCTCGAGGCCATGCAGCCATTCTTCGGCCCGCGCTTCGGGAACCCGTCCAGCGTCCACCGCTGGGGACGCGAGGCGCGCGCCGCGCTGGACGAGGCGCGCGAGCGCGTGGCCCGGTGCCTCGGCGCCCACCCCGACGAGGTCTGCTTCACGTCGGGCGGCACCGAGTCCGACAACCTCGCCGTGCTCGGCAGCTGGCACGCGCAGCGCGAGCAGGGCAAGCGCGCCGTGGTGACCACGCCCATCGAGCACAAGGCGGTGCTCGCGGCGGCGCACCAGGCCGCGAAGGAAGGCGCCGAGGAGCGCCTGCTCACGATGACCGCCGATGGCCTCGTGGACCGCGCGTCGTACGACGCCGCCGTCACTGATGACGTCGCCGTCGTCTCGGTCATGTGGGTGAACAACGAGATCGGCGTCGTCCAGCCCATCCAGGAGCTGGCCGAGCTGGCCAAGGCGCGCGGCGCGGTGTTCCACACTGACGGCGTGCAGGCGTTCGGCAAGGTCGAGGTGGACGCACGCAAGACGCCGTTCGATTTCCTCTCCATCTCGGGGCACAAGATCGGCGCGCCGAAGGGATCCGGCGCGATGTTCGTGCGCCGCGGCACGGCGCTCGCCCCGCTGTTCCATGGCGGCTCGCAGGACCGCGGGCGCCGGCCGGGCACCGAGAACGTCGCGTTCGCCGTCGGACTCGCGGTCGCGGCGGAGCTGACGCTGGCCGAGCACGAGCACGAGAGCCGCCGGCTGGCCGCGCTGCGCGACCGGCTCGAGGCCGCACTCCTGGCCAGGATTCCCGACGCCGTCGTGCATGGGCGGAACGCGCCGCGCGCGCCGCACGTGCTCAACATCTCGGTGCCGGGCACCGACAGCGAGTCGCTGCTCATGGCCCTCGACCTCCGCGGCATTGCGTGCTCCGCGGGCTCGGCGTGCCAGAGCGGGAGCGTCACGCCGTCGCACGTGCTCACGGCCATCGGCGTCCCCGCGGACGTCGCGAACGCCGCCATCCGCATGAGCCTTGGGTGCCTCACCACCGACGAGGCCATCGATCGCGTGGCCGAGGTGTTCCCGGCGCTCGCCGCCAAGGCGCGCGGCATGGCCGCGGCACACTGAGGATGCCGGGAGCCGGACGATGAAGGAGCGGGTGCTGGTCGCGATGTCGGGCGGCGTGGATTCCTCCGTGGCCGCCGCGATGCTGGTCGAGCAGGGCTACGACGTCGTGGGCGCCACGATGAAGCTCTTCTGCTACGGCGACGACATCGTGGACCGCCCCTGCTGCTCGCTGGACTCAATCAACGACGCGCGGCGCGTCTGCGAGTCGCTGGGCATCCCGCACTACGTGCTCAACATGGAGAGCGCGTTCGGCCACGACGTGATCGACAACTTCGTGGACGAATACGCGCGCGGCCGCACGCCCATTCCCTGCGTCCGCTGCAACACCTTCACCAAGTTCCGCGACCTCGTGCGCAAGGCCGACGGCGTGGACGCGCAGTGGATCGCCACCGGGCACTACGCGCGCGTCGTGGACGGCGTGCTGCACCGCGGCGTGGACCGCTCCAAGGACCAGTCGTACTTCCTGTGGGGCATCGACCGCGCGGTGCTGTCGCGCATGCTGCTGCCGGTCGGCTGGCAGGCCAAGCCCGAGACGCGTGCCGCGGCGCACCGGCTGGGGCTGGAGGTCGTGGCCGAGAAGCTCGAGAGCCAGGACATCTGCTTCGTGCCCGACGGCGACCACACGAAGATCATCCGGGCGCGACTGGGCGACGACACCCCGTCGCTGGCGCGCGGGCCGTTCCTGCTGTCGGACGGCCGCGTGGTGGGCGAGCATGAAGGCTACGCGCGCTTCACCATCGGGCAGCGCCGCGGGGTGCCGGGCGGATTCCGCGAGCCGATGTTCGTCGTCGCCATCCGCCCCGAGGACCGCGCCGTGGTCATCGGGCCGCGCGAGGAACTGCTGGGACGCGGGCTCGTGGCGCGCGAGGTGAACTGGCTCGTGGACGCGCCCGCGGTCGGCGCGCGCCTCGAGGTGCAGGTGCGCCACCGCGCCGCGCCCGCGGCGGCCGAGGTCGTGCGCGTGGAAGGCGACGAGGTGGAACTCGCGCTGGACGAGCCGGTGGCGGCGATCACCGCGGGGCAGTCGGCCGTCTTCTACGACGGCGAGCGCGTGCTGGGCGGCGGCTTCATCGAGCGCGC
>DASZRI010000068.1:0-3142 GCA_035549215.1 Gemmatimonadaceae bacterium
ACCGTGCTGATCGTCGAGGACGACGCGGCCGTCCGCTCGCTGGTGCGTACGGTGCTCGCGAACCTCGGGTACCATGTGCTCGACGCGAACTCGGCCGACGGGGCGATCTCCGTTGCATCGGCGCACACCGGCCCCATCCACCTGCTGCTCACCGACGTCGTGATGCCGGGAATGAGCGGCCCGCTGCTGGCCGAGCTGTTCGCCGCACGATGGCCCGCCGTGCGCGTGCTCTACATGTCTGGCTACACCGACGATGCCGTGGTGCGCCACGGCGTGCTGTCGCCCGGCACGCACTACCTGCAGAAGCCGCTCGTGCCGGCGGAGCTGGGGCGCAAGGTGCGCGAGGTCCTCGACGCACTGGACTGAGGCGCGCGGTCGCGCGCCGGATGCGGCGAGGATACGAAAGCAGGCCGCCCCACCCGGTGCGTTGACCAGGTGGGGCGGCGTGTATCGGGAGGACCCGCGGACGCTTACCAGCGATAGTGGGCGAACGCCTTGTTGGCGTCGGCCATGCGGTGCGTGTCTTCCTTCTTCTTGACTGCGTTGCCCTCGCCCTTGGACGCGGCAATGATCTCGGCCGCGAGCTTCTCGGCCATGGACTTCTCGCCGCGGTCGCGGGAGAAGCTGATCAGCCAGCGCATGGCGAGCGCGGTGCGGCGCTCAGGGCGCACCTCGACCGGCACCTGGTACGTGGCGCCGCCGACGCGGCGGCTCTTGACCTCGACCACCGGCTTGAGGTTGGAGAGCGCCTGCTTGAAGACATTCACGCCAGGCTGGCTCGTCTTGCCCTCGACGATGTCCATCGCGCCGTAGAAGATGCGCTCGGCGGTGGACTTCTTGCCGGCGAGCATCAGGGCGTTGATGAACTTGGAGACGGTCTGGCTGTCGTAGCGCGCATCGGGCAGCACCGGGCGCTTCACGGAGGACTTGCGGCGGCTCACTTCTTACCTCCCGGCGCACCCTTCGGCTTCTTGGTGCCGTACTTCGAGCGGCTCTGGTTGCGGCCGTTCACGCCGGAGGCGTCGAGCGAACCGCGGACGATGTGGTAGCGGACACCCGGCAGGTCCTTCACGCGGCCACCGCGGACGAGGACGATCGAGTGCTCCTGCAGGTTGTGGCCTTCGCCCGGAATGTAGGCGATGACCTCGAAGCCGTTCGTGAGGCGCACCTTGGCCACCTTGCGGAGGGCCGAGTTCGGCTTCTTGGGCGTGGTGGTGTACACGCGCGTGCACACCCCGCGACGGAAGGGATTCGCCTTGAGCGCCGGCGACTTTTCCTTCCGGGCCACGTCACGGCGGCTGCGCCGGACGAGCTGGTTGATAGTCGGCATGAACCTGGACTGTTCGTGGATCTGCTTCTACGTGAATCGCCCGGGATGGGCGGCACGGAACAGACTGGGAAAGGTAGGCCACCGGGGCCCACCCGTCAAGCAAACGACGGCGGCCCGTCCGGATCGCTCCGGACGGGCCGCGTCGGTCCTTCAGTGCACTGCGATCAGACCTCGTCGGTGACGCCCGGCCGCGGGAGCGGCAGGTCGTCGTCGTCCGCAATGGCAAAGACCGCCGGCAGCGCCTCGGGCGCGGGCGGGAGCGGCTCGAAGCCTTCCGGCCGCTCCACGTCCATCTCCACCGCCTGGTACCGGTACATGCCGGTGCCGGCCGGGATGAGGTGGCCGATGATGATGTTCTCCTTGAGGCCCAGGAGGTCGTCCTTCGCGCCGCGGATGGACGCGTCGGTGAGCACGCGCGTGGTCTCCTGGAAGCTCGCCGCCGAGATGAACGACTGCGTCGTGAGGCTCGCCTTCGTGATGCCGAGCAGCAGCGGTTCCGCCGACGCCGGCTCCTCCTTGTGCTTCTTGGCCAGGTCGTTGGCGCCACGGAACGCCTGCTTGTCCACGTGCTCGCCCTCGAGGAACTCGGTGTCGCCCGGCGCCAGGATGCGCACCTTCTGCAGCATCTGGCGCACGATCACGCCGATGTGCTTGTCGTTGATCTTCACGCCCTGCAGGCGGTACACCTCCTGCACCTCGTTGAGGAGGTATTCCTGCACGGCGCGCGGGCCCTTGATCCGCAGGATGTCGTGCGGGTTCACCGGGCCCTCGGACAGGCGGTCGCCGGCGCGCACGCGGTCACCCTCGTGGACGCGCAGGTGCTTGCCGGCGGGCACCTCGTACAGGTGCGCCTCCTGCGACTCGTCCACGACCCACTGGTTGCCCTGCACCTTGGCCGGCGCGACGTAGATCTCGCGCTTGCCGCGCTTGATCTCGCCGAAGCGGACGATGCCGTCCACCTCGGAGATGGTGGCCGGGTCCTTGGGCCGGCGCGCCTCGAACAGCTCGGCGACGCGCGGCAGGCCGCCCGTGATGTCGCGGGTCTTGTACGCCTCGCGGCCGACCTTGGCCAGCACCATGCCGGCCGAGATCTTCTGCCCGTCCTCCACCGTGAGCTGCGCGCCCACCGGGATGACGAAGTCGCGGATGCGCTTCTCCTTCCCGCCCTTCTCCTGCACGATCTCGATGTGCGGGTGGAGCTTCTTCTCGCGGTCCTCGATGATCACGCGCTGGCGCAGGCCGGTGAGCTCGTCGAGCTCCTCGGCCACCGTCTCGTCCTCGACGATGTCCACGAAGCGGACGGTGCCCTCGACGTCGGCGATGATCGGGTTCGTGTACGGGTCCCACGTGAAGATGACCTGGTCCTTCTTCACCTCCTCGCCATCGCTGACCATCAGGATGGCGCCGAGCGGCACCTGCAGGCGTGCGCCGAGGCTGGTGCCCTTCTCGTTCGCGGGCCGGATGACGATCTCGCCCTCGTAGGCCGTGACGATGCGCTGGCCCTCGGGGGTGGTGACGGCGGTGAGGCGATCGCCGTACTCGACGATGCCGGCCACCTTCGACTTGCGGGCCGTCTGCTCGGCGATGCGGGAGGCCGCGCCGCCGATGTGGAACGTGCGCAGCGTGAGCTGCGTGCCCGGCTCGCCGATGGACTGCGCCGCGATGATGCCGACGGCCTCGCCCAGGTCGACCATGGCCATGGTGGCCAGGTTGCGGCCGTAGCACATGCGGCAGAGGCCGCGCTTGGCCTCGCACGTGAGCACGGAGCGGATGCGGATCGTCTCGATCCCCGACTCCTCGATCTCGCGCGCG
>DASZRI010000069.1:0-10478 GCA_035549215.1 Gemmatimonadaceae bacterium
GACACGACGACACCGGCCGCCGTCCCCTCGTGCGCGACGTGCGGCGGGATGTCCACGCCGAGCGGCGCGGCGCCGATGTCGGGCAGCGCGAGCGGCAGCCCGGTGGCGCCCGCGACTTCGCGGGCCACGCCAAGGTGCGACAGCAGGTCGGGGCGATTGGGCAACACATCGATCACGAGTTGCGAATCACCCACCGGCATCGCCTTGAGGAACGGCGTGCCCGGGGGCACGTCCAGGTCCAGCTCGAGGATGCCATCGTGCTCCTGCCCGAGCCCGAGCTCGCGTGCGGAGCAGAGCATGCCG
The DNA here is from genome assembly GCA_035549215.1 of Gemmatimonadaceae bacterium. Taxonomy (GTDB): domain Bacteria; phylum Gemmatimonadota; class Gemmatimonadetes; order Gemmatimonadales; family Gemmatimonadaceae; genus JAGWRI01. The sequence continues at coordinate 304 of DASZRI010000069.1, forward strand.
TTGGACACCGCGCCGCGGATCTTGCGCTTCTCGATCTTCAGCCCGTTGGGCATCACGGTGCCGGTGGGCGCGAAGGGGTAGAGCTTGCCCGCGGTGACGTTCGGGGCGCCGCACACCACGTCGAGCAGCTCGCCGGTGCCGGCGTCCACCCTGGTCACGTGCAGGTGGTCGGAGTCCGGGTGCGGCCCCTCCTCCACCACGCGCGCCACGACGATGTTGGCCAGGTCGGCGCGCAGCGGCACGACGTCGTCCACCGTCGCCGTGCGCATCGTGATCAGCTCGCGCAGCTCGGCCGCGCCGTGCGGGAACGGGACGAATGCCCGCAGCCAGTCAAGCGACGCATTCATTCGGCCATCTGCTCCAGGAAGCGGATGTCGGAGTCGTAGAACACGCGGATGTCGCCCACGCCGTAGCGCTGCTGCGCGATACGCGCCGGCCCCATGCCGAAGGCCCAGCCGGTGTACTTCTCGCTGTCGATGCCGGCGGCCTGCAGCACGTTCGGGTGCACCATGCCCGAGCCCAGGATCTCGACCCATCCCGAGCCCTTGCACGTGGCGCAGCCGCTGCCGCCACAGATCTGGCAGACGATGTCCACCTCGGCCGAGGGCTCCGTGAACGGGAAGAAGCTCGGCCGGAAGCGCGTGCGCGCAGCGCCGAAGAACCGGCGCGCGAAGTGCGACAACGTCGCCTTGAGGTCGACGAAGCTGATCCCCTCGTCCACGCACAGCCCCTCGACCTGCGCGAACATCGGCGCATGCGACGCATCGAAGAAGTCGCGGCGGTACACGTTGCCGGGCACCAGGATGCGCACCGGCGGCGCGTAGCGCTGCAGCGTGCGCACCTGCACCGGCGAGGTGTGCGTGCGGAGCAGGACGTCGCCCGACAGGTACAGCGTGTCGTGCATGTCCATCGCCGGGTGGTTCGGCGGGAAGTTCAGCGCGCCGAAGTTGTACCACTCCGTCTCGGCCTCGGGGCCGAGCGCGATGGTGAACCCGAGTTCGCGGAAGATGTCCGCGATCTCGGCGATGACGCGCGTGACCGGGTGCTCGGCGCCGAGCCACTGGCGACGCGCCGGCATGGTAAGGTCGGCGGGACGATCGGGCGCCGCGGCGCGCTGCACCATGGTCCGCCGCTCCTCGAGCGCCTGCTCGAGCTGGCGGCGCACCATGTTGAAGAGCTTGCCGGCCTCGGGCTTGTCCTCGCGCGGGAGGACGCCGAGCGCGCGCTGGAACTCCAGGATGCGGCCGCGGCGGTCGCCGAGGAACTCGATGCGCGCGGCCTCGAGGGCGTCGGCGCTGGGCGCGTCGCCGATGGCAGCGAGCCCCTGCACGGCGAGCTGCTCGATCTGCGCGCGGTATTCGGGGAGCGTGGGCTGTTCGGAAAGGGACATCGGGCCGGACGGTGTGGGGCAACATGCGAACGGCGGCAGCGGCGACCTTCGTCGCGCTGCCGCCGTCTATTTCGCAGGACTACACCTTACGCTGCGGACAACGCGGAGCGCGCCTTGTCAGCCAGCTCTGCAAACGCCGCGGGATCGTGCACCGCGAGATCCGCGAGGATCTTCCGGTTGATCTCGATGCCGGCCTTCTTGAGGCCGTTGATGAAGGTGCTGTACGTGAGCTCGTGCTGGTGGGCGCCCGCGTTGATGCGGGTGACCCACAGCCGACGGAAGTCGCGCTTCTTGGCCTTGCGGTCGCGGTACGCGTACTTCCAGCCACGCTCGACGTTCTCCTTGGCGGCCTTCCACAGCTTGCTGCGACCACCGAAGGCGCCACGGGCGGCCTTCATGACCTGCTTCTTGCGCTTGAGGCGCGGGACGTTGGATACGGCGCGAGGCATTGGTCTCTCTCCTTACGCCTGCAGCAGGCGCTTGATGTGCTTCTGCTCGCCCGGCGTGGCGATCAGCCCGGGCTGGCGGAGGCGGCGCTTCCGCTTGGACGTCTTCTTCGTGAGGATGTGGCTCTTGTGGGCCTTGTTGCGCTTGACCTTGCCGGAGCCGGTCACCTTGAAGCGCTTCTTGGCGCCCTTGTGGGTCTTCATCTTCATGGCACGCTCGCCTATTTGGGCGTGAGGATCATCGTCATGGACTTGCCTTCCAGGCGCCCGGCGGACTCGATCTTCCCGACGTCCGCGAGCGAGTTGGCAACGCGGTCGAGCACGGCCTGGCCGAGCTCCGGGTGCGCTACCTGGCGACCACGAAACATCATGGTCACCTTGACCTTGTTCTTCTCTTCCAGGAACCGCCGTGCGTGTCGCGTCTTGGTATCGAAGTCGTGATCGTCGATGCCCGGGCGGTACTTGACCTCCTTGAGCTCGATCACGTGCTGCTTCTTCTTGGCCATACGCGCCTGCTTGGCCATCTCGAACTTGTACTTGCCGTAGTCCATGATGCGGACCACCGGCGGACGGGCGGTGGGCGCCACTTCCACCAGGTCGAGCCCCTGCTCCTCCGCCATGCGGAGGGCCGCCTCGACCTCGAGAATGCCGAGCTGAGAGCCGTCGGCGCCAATCACGCGCAACGGGCTGATGCGGATCTGGCGGTTGACCCGCACACGCTTCGTGGTGTCCTGGATAGTTGAACCCTCGTACAAAAGAAAAACGTGCGAACCCCCAGGGGAGTCCGCACGACGGAGCCCACACTCGATACCCGAGTGGGTGGGCGATCCGGCCTGGACTCCTGCAGCACTCCACCCGAGAACGGGTGGGCCAGAGGGTGGAAACGACAGCCCGTCGTCTCACTTACCGTATTGGAAGACAGAAACTTAGGCCGCGGCGGACCACCGGTCAAGTAGCCCGATGGCGCCCCACCGACGGCCGCCCGCCGCCCTCAGGGCGCTACCAGCACGTACCCCTTCCCGTCGTTCACCACCCGCCCCCAGGCCGTGGTGGCATCGTGCTCGAAGATCACCAGCCACTGCTGCTCCGACGCCATCCGCATGATCCGCCGCTTGCTCTCCAGCGTCACCATCGGCTCCACGTCGTAGCCCATGATCCACGGCAGCGGCAGGTGCGACGCGGTGGGGGCCAGGTCGGCCAGGAAGAACGCCGTCTCCCCGCCCGAGTCCAGCCGCACGCTCTGGTGATGCGGCGTGTGCCCCGGCGTCGGCATCAGGTGGATGCCCGGAACGATCTCCACCTCGCCCTCCACCAGCTCCAGCCGCCCGGCCTCCATCACCGGCACGTAGTTGTGGTCCAGGTAGCTCGCCGCCGTGCGCTCGTTGGTGTGCGTCGCCCAGGCGTACTCCCCGCGCTGCACCACATATCGTGCCCGCGGAAAGGTGAGCCGCACCTGCCCCTCGGCGTCGCGGTAGGTGGCGCCGCCCGCATGGTCGAAGTGCAGGTGCGTCTGGATCATCAGCACCACGTCCTCCGGCGAGAACCCGAGCTGCCGGAAGCCGTCCTCCAGCGCCGTGCGGCCATCGGCCCCGGCGTTCTCCACGCCGTAGATGTCCAGGAACTTCTGCCCTTCCTTGTTGCCCATCCCGTTGTCGATCAGCACCAGGCCGCGGTCGTGCTCCACCAGCAGGCAGCGCATGCCGAGCTGGATGCGGTTGCGCTCGTCCGCCGGGATGTGCCGCGACCACAGGGGCTTGGGCACGACGCCGAACATGGCGCCGCCGTCGAGCTTCACGCCCCCCGCCTGGATGGCGTGGATCCTCCACTTGCCCAGCGTCCGCGATTCCACGAGAGGTCCATTCATCATGCCGATCGATCATCCGGGGTTGGGCGCGGCAGCGCCGACCAGCGCCGCCGCGCGTGCGTCCTGGGGCCGAGCATCGCCTCGAGGTCGTCCCACGTGTCCACGCCGCGCGCGTACGCGTCGTCGAGCAGGCGGCCCAGCACCTGGGCCGTGGCCATCGCGTCGCCAAGCGCGCGGTGGCGGTCCTCGATGGTGATACCGTAATGCGACGTCACGTGATCCAGCGAGCGGCGCGGCAGGTGCGACAGCAGGCGCCGCGCCAGGCGCACCGTGCACAGGCGCCGGTTCCCGAGCGGGGGCTCCTCGGCGCGATCCATCTCCATCGAGACGAACCCCCAGTCGAACGGCGCGTTGTGCGCCACGAACACGTGGTCCGCGAGCACGTCGCGCACCTCGGCGCTCACGTCGCGGAAGCGCGGCGCGTCCTTGACCATCGCCCAGCTGATGCCCGTGAGCTGCGTGATGTAGCGCGGGATGGATCGCTCGGGATTGAGCAGCGTGTGGAACGTCTCGCGCACCTTGCCGTCGCGCACGACCACGGCCGCCAGCTCGGTGACGCGGTCGCCGCGATCCGGGCTCGTGCCCGTGGTCTCGACGTCCACGACGACGTAGCTCAGGCCCGCCAGGCGGTCCACGCTGCGGCTCACGCCCATGGATCGTCGCGCAGCACGGGGCACGTCATGCACCGCGGCCCGCCGCCGGCGCGCACCAGCTCGGCGCCCTCGAACACCACCACGGCCCGCTCGTCGTCGGCGATGCTGTGCTGCCCCGTGAGCAGGGACACCGCCGACACGACGGAGAATCCCATGCGCTCCATTTCGCGCAGCGTCTGCTCGTTGCGCTGGTACGAGAGCACCAGCCCCGGGCGCACGGCGACGAAGTTGCACCCCGATGCCCACTGCTCGCGCTCCTGCGTCGTGCGCCGAGTGCCGCCGCAGAGGATCGGCTCCACGGGCATGCCGCACTGCGCCAGCGCCGCGAACAGGCTCGGCATCTCGTGCAACTGCTGCTCGCCCTTGTGCCAGTGCAGCACGCTCAGCCGTTCCGAGCCCAGGAAGTGCGGCGGGTACACGACGCACAGCTCGTGATCCACCTGGGTGAAGATCATGTCCAGGTGGATGGCGGTCTGCTCGTGCGGCATGACGACGACGATGATGTCGGTGACCGGCGTGTGCGAGAAGAACAACGACGCCAGCTCGTCGATGCTCGCCGGGCTCGAGCGCTCGCTGAAGCCGATGACCACCAGGTCCCGGCGCAGCGTGTGCACGTCCCCGCCCTCGAGCGTGTGGTTGATCCGCCGCTCCACCGACCCGTCGTACAGCAGCCCCGCACCCGCCAGCGCCGGGTGGTGCGCGAACAGCGACTTCATGATCAGCTCCTCGGTCCAGCGGATGCCATAGCGCATGGAGCCGATGAGCACGTGGTCGCCGGAGACCATCGCGCTGTCGCGCGTGAAGAACAGGTTGGGGAGCGGGGGCAGCGAGTAGCCGGGCTCGTTGAGTGCCGCGGCCAGCGGCCCCGGATGCTCCTCGCGCCCCTCGATCAGCATCGTGGCCAGCGCGGCGGGGTCCAGGGCCGAGATGTCGCGGGCCAGCGGTTCCGAGGGAACGATGTTCATCGCCGCGCGCAGCAGGAGGTCGCGCGCCTCGGCGTTGCCCAGCACCTGCTCGAGCAGGTCGCGGACGTGGTGGACGGTGGCGAAGCGCTCGAGCAACGCCACGAACCGCCGGTGCTCGCGCTGGGCGGCCTCGGCGTCGATGATGTCGTCGTAGAGGTAGTCTTCGCGGGTCCGGGGGGTGACGGCGAGCAGTTCGCGGCCCGGGGTGTGGACGACGACGCCGCGCAGGCGGCCGATTTCCGAGGTCACATGGACGGGCATGCCCTAAGGTAACCCGGCCCCTGACGCTGGTGCAGTTTGGCGCCCGTGTTTAACTTGTGAATGAATTCACAAGCGCTCGACCACCGTGAAACGCATTGCCGATTCGACAGTTCGCCGCCTGTCTGCCTACCTGCGGTTCCTCGAGGATTCCGAAGCGCGGGGCGTAACCACCATCTCCAGTGAGGAGCTGGCGCGGCGCGGCGGCACGACCTCCGCCCAGGTGCGGAAGGACCTGTCCTTTTTCGGATCGTTCGGCAAGCGCGGCCTGGGCTACTCGGTGCCGGAGCTGGCGACTCAGCTCCGCGACATCCTCGGGCTGGAGCGCGACTGGCGGGTGATCATCATCGGCGCGGGCAAGATCGGCGCCGCCCTGGCCCAGTACCACGGCTTCCAGCAGCGGCGCTTCTCCGTCATCGCGGCCTACGACGTGAGCGCGGACAAGATCGGGCGCAACCTGGACGGCATGGTCGTGCGGGACATGGCGCACCTGGAGCGGGACATCCAGCGGGAGCACCCCGACATCGCGGTGGTCGCCGTGCCCGAGGATCGCGCGCAGTCCGTGGTGGACCGCCTGGTGCGTGCCGGCATGAAGGCGATCCTCAATTTCGCGCCCGTGCAGCTGCAGGTGCCCCCCGACGTCACCGTGAAGACGGTGAACATGGCGATGGAGCTGGAAGGGCTCAGCTTCGCGCTGAGCAACCGCGACTAGCGAGCCGCCGCGGCGCTTGCGCCGCCGCCCCGGTCCCGCGCCACGCCCCCGCGACCGCCTACCCCCGCAACGCGCGCAGCAGCGATGCGAACTCCGCGGGCGACAGCGTCTCCGGGCGGACCTCGGCGCCGATCCCCGCGCGACGCAGCACGTCCTCGGCCCGCTCCGCGTCGAGCGACGCGAGCGTCCGCGTCACGCGACGCATCTGCTTCCGCCGCATCCCGAACGCGCCCTGCACGAGCGAGCGGTAGCGCGCTTCCTCCGCCGGCGTGACGACCGGATCGGGGCGCGGCGTGACGCGCACGATCGCGCTGTCCACCTTCGGCGGCGGGCGAAAGGCGCCCGCGGGCACCTTCGCGATCATCTCGACGCGGGCCACGGCCTGGACGTTCACGCTCAGCGCCCCGTACTCGCTGGTGCCCGGTGAGGCAGCGAGCCGCTCGGCAACCTCGCGCTGCACCAGGTACACGGCCCGTGCGGGGCGCGGCTCGACCAGGGCGTGAAAGAGGATCGGCGTCGTGATGTAGTACGGCACGTTGCCGACGAGCACGTACGGCCCGCCGGCCAGCGCGGCCAGGTTCACCTGCAGGACGTCGGCCTCCACGACCTCCACCGACGGCATGGCCGCGTACCGGTCGCGCAGCAGCGCGGCAAGCGCGCGGTCGTACTCGATGAGCACCAGGCGCGCCGCGCGCGGCACGAGCAGGTCGGTGAGCGCGCCGCGCCCCGGCCCGATCTCGAGCACCGTCTCCTGCCCCGTGAGCTGCAGGGCATCCACGATGCGCGACAGGGCCCGCGAGTCCGCCAGGAAGTGCTGGCCGAGGCTCTTGCGCACGGGCGGAAGCCCGTCGCGACGGCGAGGCATGTCCGCTGCCACGGAGCGCGCGATCAGGCGCGGAGGACGATCACGGTGAGGTCGTCGCGGTAGTTCCCCGTGCCCGCGAAGCGCTTCACCGACTTGAACACGCGGTCCACGATCGCCGCCGGGGGATCGTCCCGGTGCCGGGCGACCAGCTCGACGACGCGCTCCTCGCCGAACTTCTCACCGCGCGGGTTGCGTGCGTCGCTCACGCCATCGGTGAACAGGAGCAGCAGGTCCTCGCCGGCGCCCCACTTGCGACGCGCGGATTTCGGCGACTCGTCCACCATCCCGAGCGGCGCGTCGAGGGCCGGCAGGCGCTCCGTGGTGCCGTCGCCGCGCACGATGAAGGCCGACGGGTGCCCCGCGTTGGCATAGCGCAGCGAGCCGTTGTGCGGATCGATGACGGCATAGAACGCGGACAGGAACATCTCCGTGGACTGCAATTCATCGCGCAGCGACGCCAGGAGTGCGTTGAGCATCTCGCCCGGGTCGGCGGTGGTCCGGGCGTGGATGGTGGAGGCACTCATGACGAGCGCCATGATCAGCGCCGCCTGGTAGCCGTGGCCCGACACGTCCCCGATGAGCACGCCCGTGCGGCCCCGCCCCAGCGGGACGAGGTTGTACAGGTCGCCGCCCACCTCCTCGGCCGGCACGACGCGCGCCGCAACGCTCGCCTCCGGCGCGACGACGTCCCCGGCGGGAAGGAGCTTCATCTGGAGGTCGTGCGCCAGCTGCATCTCGTGCACGAGCTGCTGCCGCGCGATGGAGTCGCGCACCAGCCGCGCATTCTGGATGGCGGTGCCGATCTGCGTGGCGATCGCGGAGAGCAGCTTCTGGTCGCCGGCCGTGAACGGCAGCCCGCCGCGACGCCCGGACAGGTTCACCACGCCCAGTGCCTCGGGGCCGCGCGACGCGTTCCAGATGATCGGCACGGACAGCAGGGCGCCTTCGCGATGCGCAGCCTCCTCGGGGCAGGGCTGTTCGCCGGCCTCGAGGATGACGCCGTGCATCGTGCGGAAGACGCGGGCGGTGACGCTGCACTCGTCATCCACGCGAATGGGCGGCAGGGCGGCCGGCTGGGCGCCCAGCGCCGCCACGACGCGCAGCAGCCCCGTGCCGGGATCATGGACGAGCAGCGTGGCGCGCCGCGCTCCCACCGTCTCCGAGATCTCGGTGAGGATGGTATGCGCGGCTTCCTCCAGCGCCACGGTGCGGCCCAGGATCTCACCGATCGTGTAGAGGAGGTTGATCTCCTCGTAGCGCTCGGCGAGCTCGCTCGCGGCATGCTCGACTTCGAGGGAGGCCTGCAGAAAGTGCGAGACGACGGGGAGGAGGAAGTGGAGGTGCGTCTCGAGCGCGGCGCGGCTGGCGGGGGTGGGACCAACGATGAGCCATGCGCGCCGCGGGCCAGGCACGGCGGACACGAGGATGGGGCCATCGGGGGTGCTCAGCGGCACCGGCGCTTCCGACGGCCCCGGCCATCGTTCCAGCGGCGGGGCGCGGTACGTGGACGCCTCCCGGACCGGGGGGCCGTCGTCGCGCGGCTCCACCCACACCGCGGCGTCGCAGCGCGTGGCCTGGCGAAACGCCGCGAGCACCGCGGTGAGGTCGTTCATTCGCGGAAGAGCGTCATGCGGATCACGCTCCGCCCCTGCACGTCGAACCGCTCCACGCGGTGCATGAGCCGGCGCATGAGGAACAGGCCGCGGCCGTCTTCGGCATCCAGGCGCTCTGGCGCGGTGGGGTCCACGGTGCACGCGTCGAGGTCGAAACCGACGCCCTCGTCGGCCACCTCGAGCACGATCATGGTCGCGTCCACCTGGGCGCGCACGCGCACGAACGCGTCGTCGCGCTCGCGGTTGCCGCGCAGGATGGCGTTGGACAGCGCCTCGGCCAGCGCCACGCGGACGTTCAGCGCGACGAGCCGCTCGGAGAACTGCACCTGCTCGCACTCATGGCGCACGGCCTCGACCACGCGCTCGATGCAGCCGATGTCGCTGGGGATCTCGAGCTCCAGCAGCCGCCCCTCGGGAGAAGGCCGGTGCGCTTCGGCACGCAGGCTCATGGCCGGCGCCCCGGGCGCTCGGCGGCAGGCGACGCGGCCAGGCCGCGCCGCGCCGCCCGTCGGTCAGAGCGACGCCATCGCATTCGCGCGCGAATCGGCGATCTGGAACAGCGTGTCGAGCTTGGTCAGCTCGAACAGGGTCCGCAGGTCCTCATTGAGCTCGGCCAGGCGCAGTTCCCCGCCCTGCTCGCGGATCTTCTTGGACAGCGAGACGAGGACGCCAAGCCCCGAGCTGTCGATGTACCCGGTCTTCGCGAAGTCGATCAGGAACTTGCGGGCCCCGCCCTCCAGGGCCTCGAGCACCTTGTGCTTCAGTTCCTGCCGGTTGCCGACGATCAGCTGCCCGTCGACCTCGACGATCGAGACGTCGCCCTGCTTCGTGATGGTAAAGCTCATGCCGGAGTCTCCTGGGGGAGCGGCGCCCAGGTGGGCGCCCCGTCGTGGGCCTGCAGCGCGGTGATGGCCGCCACATGGAAGATGTCATCGCTCGTCGCGCCGCGCGAGAGATCGCTGCACGGCAAGCGGAGCCCCTGGATGATCGGGCCGACGGCCCGGGCATCGGCCAGCCGCTGGACGAGCTTGTACGCGATGTTGCCGGCGTCGAGCGAGGGGAACACGAGCACGTTCGCCCGCCCGCCCACCGGGCTGCCGGGGGCCTTCCGCTCCGCGATGGCCGCGATGAGGGCCGCGTCACCCTGCAGCTCGCCGTCCACCGCCAGGTCGGGGGCCCGTTCCCGGGTGAGCCGGACCGCCTCGCGCACCAGGTCCACGCTCGGCCCTTCCGCGCTGGCCCTGGTGCTGAACGAGAGGAAGGCGACCACCGGCGTGTCCCCGACGATGCGCTTGCGGTCGCGGGCCGCCGCCAGCGCAATGTCCGACAACTGCTCCGCGGTGGGGTACGGCACCACCGCGCAGTCGGTGAACGTCAGGACCTCGTCGTGTTCGGTGCCGCGGAACGGC
>DASZRI010000070.1:0-12656 GCA_035549215.1 Gemmatimonadaceae bacterium
CGTGCAGGACCACGTCATCCACTTCTATCACCTGCACGCCCTGGACTGGGTGGACGTCACCAGCGCGCTCAAGGCCGATCCCGTGGCCACCGCGCGCATCGCGGCGTCCATCTCGCCGTGGCCGAACAACTCGGCCACGCACTTCCGGGACGTCCAGGACCGCGTGAAGCTGTTCGTCGGAAGCGGCCAGCTCGGCATCTTCACCAACGGCTACTGGGGACACCCGGCGTACAAGCTGCCGCCGGAGGTGAACCTGCTCGCCGTGGCGCACTACCTGGAGGCGCTCGACTGGCAGCGCGACGTCATCCGCCTGCACACGATCTTCGGCGGCAAGAACCCGCACCCGAACTTCCTGGTCGGCGGCATGGCGTCGGCGATCAACCTCGAGAGCACCGCGACGATCAACGCGGCGCGCCTGGCCGACATCCACGACATGATCACCCGCGCGCAGCGCTTCGTGGAGCAGGTGTACTGGCCGGACCTCGTGGCCATCGCCGGCTACTACAAGGACTGGGCCGCGATCGGCGGCGGCGTGGGCAACTACCTGGCCGTGGGCGAGTTCCCGGATACCGACATCCGCGACCTCAGCTCGCTCTACTTCCCGCGCGGCATCATCCTCGACAAGGACCTGACCAAGGTCCACCCGTACGACCACAACGGCGTCACGGAGTCCGTGTACAGCTCGTGGTACGAGTACGACAAGGGCGAGAAGGCAGCGCTGCACCCGTGGGAAGGGGAGACCCGCCCGCGCTACACCGGGCCGCAGCCGCCCTGGACGTACCTGCAGGACCAGCAGAAGTACACGTGGATGAAGGCGCCGAGGTACAACGGTCGCGCCATGGAAGTCGGCCCGCTGGCGCGCATGCTCGTCGCGTACGCCAGCGGCCACAAGGACGTGCAGGGCATGGTGAACGACACGCTCAAGGCGCTGAATGCGCCCCCGGCGGCGCTCTTCTCCACGCTCGGGCGCACCGCGGCCCGTGGCATCGAGACCGTGCTGCTCGCGCGCCGGCTCGGCGTGTGGTATGACCAGCTCGTGAGCCGCATCAAGGCGGGCGACACGGCCACGTTCACGAAGGACAAGTGGGACCCGGAGCACTGGCCCGCGACTGCGCGCGGGTATGGGCCGCTCGACGCCCCGCGCGGCGCGCTGGGCCACTGGGTGGAGATCACCGACCACCGGATCAGCCGCTACCAGTGCGTGGTCCCCACGACGTGGAATGCGTCGCCGCGCGATGACAAGGGACAGCCCGGCCCGTACGAGGCCGCGCTCACCGACAACCACCCGCTGGCAAATCCCGAGCAGCCGCTCGAGATCCTGCGGACGGTCCACTCGTTCGATCCCTGCATTGCCTGCGGCGTGCACGTGCTCGATGCCCAGGGATGCGAGGTGACGGAGGTGCGCGCCGTATGACACCGCCCGCGTCCACCAGCAACAGGGAGCCGCACTGGCCCGGTCTCGACAACCGTGCCATGACGACGACGTTCGAGCAGGCAATCCCGAACGGTTATCCCGAGCATCACTGGGTGTACCTGTGGCACTGGCCCATCCGGGCCATGCACTGGCTCGCGGCCGCCTGCATCGTCACCCTCGTGGTCACCGGCCTCTGGATCGGCAGGCCGTACTTCATGGCCACCGGGCCGGGGCCGGCGTTCGGGCTGCAGTGGGTCCGGCTCGTCCACTTCAGCGCCGCAGCCGTGCTCGTCGCCACGGCCATCGTGCGCGGCTACTGGCTGTTCGCCGGCAATCGCTTCGAGCGCCTGCCGGCGCTGTTCCCCGTGCGCGGCCGCGACTGGGTCAACCTCTGGCGGATGATCAAGTTCTACCTGCTCATCCACCCGGAGCGCGCGCCGCGCTACCTGGGGCACAACCCGCTCCAGCAGATCTTCTACACGCTCACGTACGTGGTCGCCGGGATCATGGTCGTCACCGGATTCATCCTGTTCGGGCAGGCGAATCCGGACGGCGTCTTCATGCACACCTTCGGCCGCATGGCACCGCTGCTCGGCGGCATGCAATGGGTGCGCGTGATCCACCACGTGTGCACGTGGTACTTCCCGATGTTCATCATCCTGCACGTGTACCTCGCCATCCGCGCTGACCTGCTCGAGCGCAGCGGCACCATGTCGTCCATGGTCAGCGGCGGGCGCTTCGTCCCGGCACAGGAGCACTATGCCGATGGATAGGCCCGCGCCGTCGCCCGCGGCCACGATGTGGCCGGACGATCCGTCGTCACGCGACGTCGTGATCGGGCTTGGCAATCCGCTCATGGGTGACGACGCCACCGGGCTCGTCGCCCTCGAGCGCCTGCGCGCCGAATGGGACCTGCCCGGCGACGTCGAGCTCGTGGACGGCGGCACGTGGGGCATGTCGCTGATGCCGGTCATTGAGCAGGCGCGCCGCGTCCTCTTCCTGGACGCCATCACCACCGGCGCGGTGGCCGGCACCGTCGTCGAGCTCGCGCGTCGCGACCTGCCCCGGCGCCTGTCGCTCAACATGTCGCCGCACCAGGTGGACCTGCGCGAGGTGCTCGCCCTGATCGCGCTGCGCGGCACGCTGCCGGGCGAGGCGGCCGCCATCGGGGTGGAACCCGCGCGCGTCGAGCTGGGCGAGCCGCTCTCCGCGCCCGTGTCCGCCGCCATGGACGCGATGGTGCAGGGCGCCATCGCCCGGCTTCGCGCGTGGGGTCACGAGTGCCGGCCGCGCGCCGCGTCGGGGGCGTTCGCTGATGCATGAGCTCAGCGTCGCCGTCGAGATCTGCCGCATCGTGCAGGACCGGCTCGGCGACGACCTGCCGACGCTGGCGACGGTCGCCGTGGACGTCGGCGACGACTGCGGGCTGGAGCCGGAGAACCTCGGCTTCTGCCTGGACACCCTCCTTGCGCAGCCGCCATTCCCCGGCGCGACCGCCATCCTGCAGCGGCAGCCGGGCGACGTGCTGCGCGTGAGCTACCTCGAGGTGGACGATGGCAATCCGGACGATTGACGTGCGCGAGCGGGTCATGGCGCGCAACGACGCGATTGCGGCGACGCTGCGCGCGCGACTTGACGCCTCGCACACGGTCGCGCTGAACCTCGTGTCCGCGCCCGGCGCGGGAAAGACTTCGCTGCTCGAGCGGACGCTGGACGCCCTGCGCCACGAGCTGCGCATGGCCGTGATCACCGGGGACGTGCAAACGGAAAACGACGCGATCCGGCTGGCCCGGCACACCGATCGCCTCGTGCAGGCCGTGGTCACGGGAGGGGCATGCCATCTCGATGCGCGCCAGGTCGAGGTGGGTCTGGAGGCCGTGGATCTCGATGACACCGACCTGCTGTTCATCGAGAACGTCGGCAACCTGGTGTGTCCCGCGGCATGGAACCTGGGCGAGGACGCCAAGGTCGTCGTCTTCTCGGTCACCGAGGGCGAGGACAAGCCGCTCAAGTACCCCCGCATGTTCCGTGAGGCCCAGTACGCGGTGCTCAACAAGATGGACCTGCTGCCGTACGTGCCGTTCGACGTGAACGCGGCCGTGGGATTCGCGCACCGGGTCAACCCGGCGCTGCAGTTCTTCTTCACCTCGTCCACCACCGGGCAGGGGCTCGACGCATGGTACGACTTCTTGCGCGCGCAGGTCCACGCGCGGGCGCGGCTGCACGCGCCCGCGACACCCTGACCCGCGACGCCCAGGGCGGCGTCCTGCCGCTCGCCGAGCCGTCGGGCGCACTGCGGGTGCGCGTCCGCGGTGTCGTGCAGGGGGTGGGGTTCCGACCCTTCGTCCATCGGCTCGCGCTCCGGCACCGCATCAACGGCTGGGTGCGGAACACCACGGGCGACGTCGAGATCGCCGCCGAGGGCGACTGGTTCGCCCTGCATCGCTTCGTCGAGGCACTCCGCACCGACGCGCCGCCGCTCGCCCGCATTGATGACCTGCAGGCGTTCACGGCCCAGTGGGAGTCGCTCCAGTCATTCGAGATCCTCGCCAGCGGCGATTCTGCGGCGCCGGCGCCGTGGGTGGCGCCAGACGTCGCAACCTGCGCGGCGTGCGAGCGCGAACTGTACGAGCCGGGCAACCGCCGCGCCGGATATCCGTTCATCACCTGCACCGACTGCGGGCCGCGCTATTCCGTCATCGCGAGCATGCCGTACGATCGCGAACGCACCACGATGGCCGCCTTCACGCAATGCCCGGCGTGCCACCGCGAATACCAGGCGCCCGGCGAGCGCCGCTTCCATTCGGAGACGAACAGCTGCCCCGCGTGCGGGCCGCGGCTGTCCTTCCACGATGCTTCCGGCGTGACGGCGGACTCCGCCGACGCGCTTGCGGCGGCGGTGCGCGCGCTTCAGGGCGGGGCCATCGTTGCGGTGCGCGGCATTGGGGGATTCCACCTGGCTGCGGACGCCACGGACCAGGCGGCGGTGGCGCGCCTGCGGGCCCGCAAGCACCGCGATGGGAAGCCGCTCGCCGTCATGGTGCGCTCGCTCGAGGCCGCGCGGACCCTCGCGCACGTGTCCGATCGCGAGGCCGAGTGGCTCCTGTCGGCCACGCGGCCGATTGTCGTCCTGCAGCGTCGCGACGACGCGCACGTCGCGCCGTCGGTCAGCGGGCCGCTGCCCACCCTCGGCGTCATGCTCGCCTACACGCCGCTGCACATGCTCCTGCTCGACGCCTGCGGGCGCCCGCTGGTCATGACGAGCGGCAACGCGAGCGGTGAGCCGCTCGTGACGTCGCTGGCCGACGCGCAGCGTGAGCTGGGCGACGTCGCCGACGCGTTCCTGACGCACGACCGTGAGATCGCGGCACCCGTGGACGACTCGGTGGTTCGCGTGGCGGGCGACGTGCCGATCCAGGTGCGGCGTGCGCGCGGGCTCGCTCCGCTTCCCGTCGCGCTGCCGGTGCCTGCCGGTGTGCCGCTCATCGCCGCCGGCGCGCACCTCAAGAACACGCTCGCCATCGCCAGCGGCCACGACGCGTTCGTGAGCCCGCACATCGGCGACCTCGAGACGCTCGAGATGGAGGCGCACTGGCGCCGCACGCTCGACCGGATGCAGCGCCTGTTCCGGGTCGAGCCGCGCGTCGCCGTGCATGACCTGCACCCCGGCTATCTCTCCACGCACCTCGCGGCCGATCTTGGCCTGGAGCAGGCGATCGCCGTGCAGCACCACCACGCGCACGTCGCCGCGGTGGCCGCCGAGCACGGCGTGACCACGCCTGTCATCGGGATTGCCTTCGACGGCACCGGGCTCGGGGACGACGGCGCCGTGTGGGGCGCGGAGTTCCTCGTCGCCGACCTGCGATCGTACCGGCGGGCCGCGCACCTGCGCTACGCCCCGCTTCCCGGCGGGGACGCCGCCGCGCGCCACGGCTGGCGCGCCCTGCTCGGCTACCGTTCGCTCGACGACGGGCTCGCCGGGGCGTTTGCGCACGCGCTGCGCGGCCTCAGCCCGTATGCCGTGGACACCGTCGCGCGGCAGGCCACGCTCAGGGTGAACGCGCCGCTGGCGTCGTCCATGGGGCGCCTGTTCGACGCCGCCGCGGCCGTCCTCGGCGTGTGCCGCGACTCGACGTTCGAAGGCGAAGCGGCCATGCGCCTCGAAGCCGCTGCCGGCTCCGCTGCCGGAACCATGCTCCCGTTCCCGATTGCCGACGATGGTCACGGGTGGGTGCTCGATCCAGTCCCATTGCTGCACGCGCTCGAGGAGCGCGTGGCCCGCGGGGAAGGCATCGCCGAGCTTGCAGCGGGCTTCCACACGACCATCGCCGAGGCGTCGGCCGACGTCGCGTCGCGCATCGCGCGACGTGAAGGAGTCCGCGTCGTCGCGCTGGGTGGCGGCGTCTTCCAGAACGCCCGGCTGCTCACCGAGGTCCACGAGCGCCTCGTGCATCGCGGCTTCCGGGTCCTGCGTGCCACGCGGCTGCCCCCGAATGATGGAGCCATCAGCTACGGGCAGGCTGCCGTCGCGGCCGCCCGGCTCGCGGGAGACGGGGAGCTTAGCGACGGCTGATCGCCCCATGGGCGCGAGCCACGCGTCGCATCCACGCCAGAAGCAGGACCCCGCTCATCCGGGCGTCAGCCGTCTCCCTACGACGGTGTGGACGCGCTCCCGCACAACATCCGCGAAATCCCGACACCAACAGGCGTTCCCGGCGCGCAAACTCAGGGCGCGTGCCGCTGGAACGGCGCGCCCTGCAGACGCGAGGAACCTACGATGGGGCATCCACATGCGGCGGCTGGCCAGAAGCGGGCCGGGATCGCCGACTTCGATTTTTCCCAGTCGCCGTTCGTCGTCATCTGGGAGACGACGCGCGCGTGTGACCTGGCCTGCAAGCACTGCCGCGCTGACGCGGTGCCGTGGCGCAACCCGAACGAACTGACCACCGCCGAAGCCAAGGCGATGCTCCGCAAGGTCCGTGAGTTCGGCAACGTCGTCTTCGTCATGAGTGGCGGTGACTGCCTCAAGCGGCCGGACATCTACGAACTCGTCGAGTTCGGCTTCTCGCTCGGCCTGCGGATGGCCGTCACGCCGGCCACGACGCCGCTCGCCACCCCCGAGGCCATCCAGAAGCTCAAGGACGCCGGCATCTCGCGCCTCGCGGTCAGCCTGGACGGCTCCACGCCGGGCATCCACGACGCCTTCCGGCGCGTGGACGGCTCCTTCGAGTGGGGGATGAAGATCCTGGCCGAGTGCCGCCGCATCGGGCTCTCGACGCAGGTGAACACGGTCATTGCCCGCCACAACGTCGATGACTTCGACAACATGGCCGCCCTGATGGAGCGGCTCGGGATCGTGTTCTGGGAGGTGTTCTTCCTCGTGCCCACGGGGCGCGCCCGCACCGGCGACGTGGCGAGCGCCGAGGAATTCGAGCTAATTTTCAACAAGATGTATGACCTCGCTCAACGGGCGCCGTTCGACATCAAGGCCACGGCCGCCCCGCAGTATTCCCGCGTGATCCTGCAACGGCAGGTGGCGGAGCGCCGTGCCGGCACGCGCACGGACGCGCCCGATACCCTGACGGGCGGCGTGATGTTCTCCAACTCCGACGGCATCGGGCGCGCGCGCAGCGTGAACGACGGCGACGGGTTCATGTTCATCAGCCACATCGGCGAGATCATGCCGTCCGGGTTCCTGCCCATCGCGGTCGGCAACGTCCGGCACGACGACCTGGTGCAGGTGTACCGGCACGCGCCGCTCTTCCGCGAGCTGCGCGACCGCGCCTCCTTCAAGGGCAAGTGCGGCGTCTGCGAGTACCGGAGCATCTGCGGCGGAAGCCGGGCCCGCGCCTACGGGGTGACCGGCGACTGGCTGGATTCCGAACCCTTCTGCGTCCACGTGCCGCGCCGCTACGCGGCGGCGGTGGAGGCATGATGGCGACGATTACCAGGCCCGAGACGACGCCGATCGCCACGCGCACGCAGGCGCGGCCGCTCGAGGGCGGCGTCGTGTGCGTCGGCGTCTCGCACCAGACGGCGCCGCTGGCGCTCCGCGAGCGCCTGGCGCTGTCGCGCGACGCGATCGGCGCGATGCTCGCCCAGTTCGGGTGCGGGCGCGACTCGCGCCCCATCGGCGTCAGCGAGCTCGTGGTCCTTGCCACCTGCAACCGGCTGGAGCTCTACGCCGCAGGCAGCGCACAGGCCGCGGACATCCTGCTCGACCGCGTCGCCTCCGCCACCGGTGTCCCGCGCACCGAGCTCGACGCCGTCGCGTACGTGTACGAGGGCGACGACGCCGTGCGTCACCTGTGCCGTACCGCCGCCGGCCTCGAATCCATGATCGTCGGTGAGTCGCAGGTGCTCGGCCAGGTCTCGGACGCGCTGGCCACGGCCATGGCTCACGGCGCCGCCGGGCACGCGCTCACCACGATCTTCCGCGGGGCCGTGCGCGCGGGCCGCCGCGCGCGCGTGGAGACGGGCATCAACCACAACAGCGCCACCGTGAGCTCGGCCGCCGTCAAGCTCGCCACGAGCGTGGTGGACGACCTTGCCTCCGCTACCGTGCTCGTCGTCGGCGCGGGCCAGACGGCCGAGCTCGCTGTCCGTGCGCTGCAGCAGCGCGGGGCCGAGCGCATCGTCATCTGCAGCCGCACGCGCGAACACGCCGAGCAGCTGACGGATGCGGTCGGGGGGGCGGTCATTCCGTTCGAGCAGCTTGCCGATGCGCTCGCGGCCGCCGACATCGTCGTCGCGTCCACCTCCGCCCCGCATCACCTGATCACGCGGGGCATGGTCGCGTCTGCGCTCTGGCTGCGTCCCGATCGGCCGCTGGTCATCCTCGACCTTGCCGTGCCGCGCGACGTCGACCCGGATGTCGCGAGCGTGCCTGGCGTCTGGCACGTGGACCTGGACGACCTGCAGCGCAACGTGGCCGAGAGCCGGGACGAGCGCGCGGGCGAGATCCCGCGCGTCGAGGCGGTGGTCGACGAGGAGACGCGTGCGGTGGCGGATGCGCTCCGCCAGCTCGGTGCGCAGCCGCTCATCGCCGACCTGCGCCACCACGCCGAGGCCGTGCGCCGCACGGCACTGGAGCAGTCCCGGCATCACTTCGCGCACCTGAGCGAGGCCGACCGCGCGGCCATCGCCGCGTTCTCGGAATCGCTCGTCAACCGGCTCCTGCACGAGCCGATGCGACGCCTGCGTCACGACGCCGCTGAAGGGCAGGCGGCCGGCTACGCCATGGCGCTGCGCCACCTGTTCGGGCTCGGCGGGTGACACGGCACGTCGTCGTCATCGGCGGTGGCATCAGCGGGCTCACCGCACTGGAGCAACTCGTCCGGCGCGCGCCCGACGTGCGCGTCACGCTGCTCGAGGGCTCGTCACGCCTGGGCGGGCACATCCGCACGGAGCGGCGAGACGGGTACATCATGGAAGCGGGGCCCGACGTCCTGCTCGCCGCCAAGCCAGCCGCGGTGGACCTCGCGCGCCGGGTAGGCCTCGGCGAGCGGCTTCGCGGCACCAATCCGGCGGTCAAGGGCTCGTACATCCTCTCCGGCACGCGACTGCTGCGCATGCCCGAGGGCCTCACCGGCCTCGTGCCGTCGCGCGTTCGCCCCTTCGTCACGACGCCGCTCATCTCGCCGCTCGGCAAGCTGCGCGTCGGGCTCGACTACTTGATTCCAGCCGCGCGCGACGGTCGCGAGGAATCCATCGAGGCCTTCGTCACGCGCCGGCTCGGCCGCGAGATGTACGAGCGCCTCGTGGAGCCGCTGCTCAGCGGCATCTCGGCGGGAGACGGCGCGCGGCTCAGCATGCAGGCGATGTTCCCGCAGCTCCTCGCGTGGGAGCGGGACCACGGCGGCCTGATCCGCGGCATGCTCGCGTCGCGCCGCAGCGCACGCGCACAGGGCAAGGCACCGGGGCAGGGAACCCGGCCCGCGCCGATGGGCTTTGTCTCATTCCCGACCGGGCTCGAGGAGCTTCCCGAGGCCGTCGCGCGGTACGCGCGCGGCCAGGATGCTTCGGGTGGCAAGATCGAGATCCGTGTCGGTACTGCCGTGCGGCGCGTGGCGCGGGCCCGGAATCCTTCAGGGGCGTTGGGCTTCAGCGTCGAGCTGTCGGACGGCGGCCTGCTCGACGCGGATGCCGTGGTCGTGGCGACGCCCGCCTATATTTCGGCCGGGCTCCTGCGCTCGATGGACGCGGGGCTCGCGCAGGAACTGGACGGCATCGAGTACGGTTCGACCGTCACTGTGTCGCTCTCGTACCCGGCGTCGGCGGTGCCGCGCACGCTCGACGCCACGGGCTACGTCGTGCCGCGGGTGCTCAAGCGCCCGGTGCTCGCGTGCACGTGGGTGTCGGCCAAGTTCGAGGCGCGCGCGCCCCAGGGCCAGGCGCTGTTCCGGGTGTTCCTGGGCGGCGTCGGGCGCGGATCGTGGGTGGAACACGAAGACCGCGACATCGAGGATCTCGTGCGCCACGAGATGCAGGAGATCATGGGCATCACGGCCGCACCGCAGTTCGTGGACATCAATCGCTATCATCGCGCCATGCCGCAATACAACGTGGGCCACCTGGATCGTGTGTCGCGCATCGAGCAGCGCGCGGGGGCCATCCCCGGGCTCGCGCTCGCCGGCGCGGCGTTTCGCGGCGTCGGCATCCCGGACTGCGTGCAGTCGGGCCTCCGCGCGGCGGACGCCGTGCTCGCGCACCTCGGGCTGGACGCCGCGCGCGCCTCGGCGACGCCTGCAGGTCCTTCCGCGGAGGCGCGCTCCCCGTGAGCCTCGAGGCCTCGCGCTTCCTGCGCGCCGCGAACCGCCAGCCGGTGGACCGCACGCCGGTGTGGTTCATGCGCCAGGCCGGGCGCGTGCTCCCCGAATACCGCAGCGTCCGCGACAAGCTCTCGCTGCTCGAGATCTGCCGCCGCCCCGAGGTCTGCGCGGACGTTACGCTGCAGCCGGTGCGCCGCTTCGCGCTAGACGCCGCGATCCTCTTTGCGGACATCATGCACCCGCTCGTGGGCGCCGGCGTGGACCTCGACATCGTGGATGGCGTCGGGCCCATCATCCAGCATCCGGTGCGCACCGCCGACGACGTTGCGGCGCTGCGCACGCTGGAGCCGGAAGCCGACCTGCCCTACGTGCTCGATTCCATCCGCCTGATCAAGCGCGAGCTTGGCGATCGCCTGCCGCTGATCGGGTTTGCGGGCGCGCCCTTCACCCTTGCCGCGTACCTGATCGAGGGCAAGGCGTCGCGCGACTTCGTGAACACCAAGCGGCTCATGTACGGCGCGCCCGACGTGTGGCACACGCTCATGGGCAAGCTGGCCGACATGGTTGCCGCGTTCATGCGTGCGCAGCGCGCGGCGGGCGTGGACACGCTGCAGCTCTTCGACAGCTGGGTCGGCTGCCTCTCGCCGGACGACTACGTGCGCTACGTGCAGCCGTACTCGCGGCGCATCTTCACCGCGCTTGCCGACCTCGACATCCCGCGCATCCACTTCGGCGTGAACACCGCCACGCTGCTGCCGCACATGAAGGACGACGGCGGCACGGTCGTGGGCGTGGACTGGCGGCTGCCGCTGGACACGGCGTGGCAGGTCATCGGCACGCACCGCGCCATCCAGGGCAACCTGGACCCGACGGTGCTGCTCGGCGCCCCCGACGTCATCCAGCGCGAGGTCCACGCGATCCTCGCGCGCGCCGCCGGCCGCCCGGGCCACATCTTCAACCTCGGACACGGGCTGCTCCCGATGACGCCGATCAGCGGCATCGAGCGGGCGCTCGAGTGCATCCATACCTACCACGCGGGCGCGCCGTCGGCATCGCCCGCGCTCTCCACGGCAGGAGACTGACCGCATGAGCCAGGACAAGGCCATCTTCCTGATGGCGTACGGCACCCCCGAGACGCTCGACGACGTGGGCCCGTACTTCCAGCACATCCGCCATGGGCGCATGCCGTCGCCCGAGGCCGTCGAGAACCTCAAGGCGCGCTACACGCGCGTGGGCGGCGCGACGCCGCTGCGCCTGATCACCGAGGCCCAGCGCGACGGCCTGCAGCGCGAGATCGACGCGCTCGGCATGCCGCATCGGGTGTACGTCGGCATGAAGCACTGGCATCCGTACATCGCCGAGACGATGGCGCAGATGAAGGCGGATGGCATCAAGCGCTTCACCGGCATCGTGCTCGCGCCGCACTACTCGAAGATGAGCATCGGCCAGTACCGCCACGCGGTGGACGAGGCGCAGGCCGCGCTCGGCAACCCGTTCGAGTTCACCTTCGTGGATAGCTGGTACCAGGAGCCGCGCTTCGTGGGGATGATGGTGAACCTCATCCAGGACGCGATGCGGCAGTTTCCGGAGGGTGAGCGCGACAACGTGACCGTGGTGTTCACGGCGCACAGCCTGCCGGTGCGCATCCGCGAGTGGGGCGACCCGTACGAGTCGCAGCTCCTGGAGAGCAGCCGCGCCGTGGCCTCACTCGGCGGCATTCGCTCCTGGCGCTTTGCATGGCAGAGCGCGGGCGGCACCGGCGAGCCGTGGATTGGCCCGGACATCCTCGATTTCCTCGACGAGCTGCACAAGGAAGGCGTGCGCAACGTGCTGCAGGTCCCGATCGGCTTCGTGTGCGATCACCTCGAGGTGCTGTACGACATCGACATCGAGGCGAAGTCGAAGGCGGCGGAGCTGGGCATGACGCTGCACCGCACGGAGCTGCCCAACGCGAAGCCGGCGTTCATCAAGACGCTCGCGGCCATCGCGATGCAGGCCGAGGGCGCGGCGGCAGCGGTGTAGGAAGGAGGCGGTGACTGCACCGCCCGGCGCGGTTCGCAGTACCGCAGTTGGCAGGAACGCAGTTGGCAGTACCGCAGTTGGCAGTGTCGCAGTTGGCAGTGCCGCAGTTGGCGGTGCCGCAGTTGGCAGTACCGCAGTTGGCAGTGCCGCAGTTGGCAGTGCCGCAGTTTCCGGAGTCCCGCAGTTCCGGTCCTGCGCGGTTATCGGTCCTGCGCCGTTCCCGGTCCTGCGCTGTTATCGGCCCTGCGCTGTTCCCGGTGATGTCCACTTCCGCACCGCCACCCCGATCACCGCCAGTCCGGCAAGGATCATCAGCACCGGTGCGGCGTAGACGAGCACGTTGAACCCGGTCGCGCGCGGTGCCAGCAGGATCCACTCGCCGTACTTCGACACGAAGTACGCCTTGATCTGCTCCGCCGAGCGTCCTTCCCGGAGCTGGTCCTTCACGA
>DASZRI010000071.1:0-2252 GCA_035549215.1 Gemmatimonadaceae bacterium
CCCCGCAGGGCCTCGAGGGGCGTGATGCGCGTGGCACGGCGTGCCGGGATCCAGCTCGCGGCGAGCGCCACGCCGCAGAGGATTGCGGTCACGCCGGCAAAGGTGATCGGGTCGTGCGCCGGCACGCCGTACAGGATCCCCCGCAGCAACCGCGTGCAGAGCAGCGCGCCGCAGAAGCCCGCGCCGGCGCCGGCGACGGCCACCACCATGCCCTCGCGCACCACCTGGCGCAGCAGTTGTGCGGGCTCGGCGCCGAGCGCGAGGCGCAGGCCGATCTCGTGGGTGCGGCGCGAGACCGAGTAGCTGGTCACGCCGTAGATCCCGACCGCGGCGAGGACGAGCGCCACGACGGCGAAGATCCCGAGCAGGACCAGGTAGAACCGCGGGCGCGCCGTTGCGTTGCGAAGCACGGTGTCCATTGTCTGCACTGCGGCGAGCGGCACCTGCGGGTCAATGGATGCGATGGCGCCGCGGATCGCGGGCGCCAGCGCGGCGGCGTCGCAGGCGCGGCGGCAGTCCGCCCGCACGACGAGCGTCATGTAGCCCACCTGGGGCTTGGGCTGCTCCAGGTAGTTCGGCTGCTGCAGCGCAGGCAGGTACATCTCTTCCCCCATCGGCTGCGTCAGGCTGCCCTGCGCGACGTCCTTCGTGACGCCCACGATGGTCACCCACTCGGGATCGGTGGCCGGATCCCCCAGCGAGATGCGCTTGCCGATGACGTCCTGGCCCGGCCAGTAGTGGCGTGCCATCCACTCGTTGACGATCACGACCGGAGCGGATCCCTGGCGATCTGATGGCGTGAAGTCACGCCCGCGCACCAGCGGGATGCGCATCGTCTCGAAGTAGCCGGGAAAGACGACACGGTAGGTGGCGGACTGCCGGTCATCGGGGCGCGGAGCGGGGCGCCCTTCGACCCAGAACGGCCACCCCCAGACGTCGCCGGCGATTGGCAGGTGGTTGATCGCGCTCGCGGACGCGACACCCGGCACGGCTCGCGTCGCCTCGAGCACGCGCTGGTAGAATGTCCCGGCCCGGCCCGGCGTGGCCTCGGGCGTGCCCGACACGCTCACCTGCATGGTGAGCAGGTGTGACGCGTCGAAGCCGGGCTGGATCGACGCCAGCGCCACGAAGCTGCGCATCATGAGCCCCGCGCCGACGAGCAGCATCAGCGCCAGCGCGAACTCCGATGCAATGAGGGTGCTGCGGAAGGCGTGGCGGCCGGGGCCATCCGATGTGCCGCGCCCGCCGTCCCGGAGCGTGCCGGCAAGGCGCACGGTCGACGTGCGGAGGGCCGGCACCAGCCCGAACACGAGCGCGGTGGCGAGCGTGACGAGTGCCGTCGCGGCGAGGACGCGCGAGTCGAGCGTGGCTCCTTCCACGCGGGGAATGCTGGTGCGTCCCAGGGTCACGAGGGCGCGCAGCCCGAGCGCGGCCAGGCCGACGCCCAGCACGCCGCCGCCGGCGGCGATCACCAGGCTTTCCGTCAGCAACTGCCGCACGACGCGTGCGCGGCTCGCCCCGAGCGCCGCGCGCACGGCCATTTCGCGCTGGCGCGCGGAGGCACGCGCCAGGAGCATGTGGGCCACGTTCGCGCACGCGATCAGCAGCACGAAGCCCACGGCGCCGAGCAGCACGAAGAGGGGCGTCCGCACGGCGCCGACCGCGAGGTTGATGAGCGGCACCACCTGCGCGTCGCGGTTGGAGCCCGGGAACTCCCGTTCCATGCGCGCGGTGATCGCAGCGACCTCCGCCCGTGCCTGAGCCAGTGTCGCGCCCGGCCGCAGGCGCGCGAACACGCGCAGGCTCCATCCGGAGTGATCGAACGCACGCGGCCCGAGGGCCAGCGGCGTGACCAGCTCGGCGTTGGTTGCCCAGAACGGCGTGAACATGAACCCCTGCGGCATGACGCCGAGCACCGTGTATGGCTCGCCGTTGAGCTGCACCTGCCTGCCGACGATGCCGGGGTCCCGCGCGAAGACGCGATCCCACAGGCGGTAGCTGAGCACGGCCACATGGTCGCGCCCCGGTTGGTCGGCATCCGCCGACCACAGGGAACCGAGCAGCGGCTGCACGCCCAGCAGCGACAGCAGGCCCGACGTGACGCGCAGCGCGGGGAGCTTCTCCGGGTGGTCGCCGCTCGTGAGCGCGAGGGAAAACAGCTCGGCTGCGCCGATGCCCGAGAACGCATGCGTGTCGCGCTGCCATTCCACGAAGCTGGCGGGCCCGACAGGATTGCGTCCCTCGTTCAGGAC
>DASZRI010000072.1:0-6836 GCA_035549215.1 Gemmatimonadaceae bacterium
TGCCGCGGCGCGCTGGCCCCGCTGCTGCACGTAGCGCCCCACCAGCAGCGCGAAGATCAGCGTGGCCAGCCCGTCGAAGTAGATCGGGCCGCTGTCGCGGATGGTGTTGTACGCGCCCTGCGCATATCCGGCCAGCAGGCCAAGCGCGATGGGAACGTCCATGTTCAGCGTCCGCGTGCGCAGCGCCGACCACGCGCCGCGCAGGAACACGAGCCCGGGCCAGGTCAGCGCCGGGGTGACGAGCGCGAGGCTGATCCACCGGAAGAAGCGCTCGTATTCGTGCTCCATGCCGCCAAGCCACCCGCTGTAGAGCGCGAACGCGGCGAGCATGACGTTGCCGGCGATCGCGCCCGCCACGCCGAGCCGCGCCAGCATGAGGCGATCCTCGCGCCGGCGCAGCGCGTCGCGCGCCGCGCCACGGAAGGGATGCGGCGGGTAACCGAGCGAATCGAGCGCGCGGGCAACCTGCGACAGCGGCACCGTGGCCGGGTCCCACACGACGCGCGCCAGCGAGCGGCGGATGTCGAGCTCGGCGCCGAGGACACCCGGGACGACGAGCGGCGTCCGCTCCACCAGCCACACGCACGAGCCGCAGTGCACGCCCTCGAGGTACAGCGCGACCTGCGCGAGCCCGTTGGGCAGCGGCTCCACGTAGAGGTCGCGAAAGGTCGGGTGATCGAATTCCTCGTAGCCGCGGCCGGTGGCGCGCACGCGCTCCGCGCGCCGTTCGGGGAAGCGGTAGTACTGGTCGAGCCCGTGTTCGTGCAGGATGCTCCACGCGGTGCGGCAGCCGGTGCAGCAGAACTGCCTGGGCGCCTCCTGCTCCACCAGCCCGTCGGGAACGTCCAGCCCGCAGTGCGCGCAGGTGACCGCGGCGGCGGTCACCGCGCTCGCGATGGACTCAGCGTACGTCATGCGTCATCCCGGGCATCGGCATGCCGTAATGCGCGTGCATCGGCATGCGGACGCGCCCGCTGATCGTCAGCACGCCGAGCACGAGCACGACGAGGGCAGCGACGGCGGGCAGCCGCCGGACGAACGGCCCGAAGGCGCGGCGCGCTCCCAGCCCGACGCCGAGCATCATCGGCACCGTGCCCGCCCAGAACGCGAGCATGACCAGCGCGCCCGTTGCCGCGCTCCCCGTGCCGGCTGCCGTGACCGCAAAGGTGTACAGCCAGCCGCAGGGCAGCAGCGTTGTGACGAGCCCGGTGATCCCGGCGCGGATGGTGTCTGGCTGGTCGCGCACGGCGACGAGCACGGCGCCGAGCCGCCGGCGCGCCCACTCCGGGGCAAGCGTGAGCGGCAGGCGAACGCCGGCGCTGGCCGCGATGGACGCGGCGCCCCACGCGACCATCAGCACGCCGGCCACCACCGGGGCGGTCCGCGCGATTCCCGCCCACGCCCCCACGGCCTCGATGCGCCCTCCGAGTGCGCCGAACAGCAGGCCGAGCAGCAGGTACGACACGAGCCGCCCGGCGTTGTAGGCCAGGTGCGGCGCCAGCGTGGGTCCGTGCGGGCGAGCGGACGGGGCCGCGTACGTGCACACGAACGCCCCGCACATGGCTGCACAGTGCACGCTGCCCACCAGGCTGGCCAGCAGCACGCCGACTACGAGTGTCATGACCCGGCGGCCGGCTCCGCGTCCACGCGCGACACGCTCGTGAAGTGCGCGCCGTCACGCCTGACGTCGAAGCGCAGCTCCCACTCGCCCGCATGGCGCACGGGCAGGGTTGCGTGGTAGCCGGCCGAATCAGGCACGAGCGTGGCCGAGTAGATGTCATTCGCGCGCGCGTTGAACAGCGCCGACACGGTGACATGCGCGCCGGCAATGCCTCGGCCGGCGGAATCGGCCAGTGAGACGTGCAGGAGGGCGCCGTTGGCCGTCGAAAATGCGCCGAGCGACGGCGCGAGCTTCCAGCCGAGGGCGGCGTTGCGCCGCTCCTGCGCCATGGTGCTGTCCCAGTTCACGGCCTTCTGGTAGTAGTTGGGCTCGATGGCGAATGACGGGTCGTCGTTCGCCACGCGCAGGAGCCAGAAGTTGGCGCCGACGGTGATGGCGAGGATGGCCGTGATTCCCAGCGGCCACAGGGTGCTGCGCTTCATCGATCCTCCCGGGGACGGGGGCCCCCGGCCGATTCGTGATGCTGGTCTTCCCGCTCCGGCCCCACGAGCCGGTAGGGGATGTGCTGCACATGCCCGGTGCCGTCGTCCACGGTGACGGTCACGTTGCGCTCGCCGCCGTGGAAGGCGTCCTGCGGGACCATGACGAACAGCGTCGTCATGTCGGTGGAGTTGCCGGCCACGGTGAACGGATCCTGCGGAGCGATCACGCTTCCGCCGGCGATGCTGTCCAGGGTGATGCGATACGCGTGCTCGTCGTGCGTGCGGTTTGCGATCTTGACACGGAGCTGGTTGGCCACGCGCCCATCGGCCTCGATGACGAACGGCTCGCCCAGCCCGCGCAGCACGGTCACGTCGGCCGGCTGCCGCGTGCCGAGCACGAACAGGAACGAGCCGAAGCTGAGCGCGAGCGCAGTGGGGTAGAGCACCGTGCGCGGACGGAGCCGGTGCGTCGGCTGGCCTTCGAGCGCGGCGCGCGAACTGTAGCGAATGAGGCCGGTGGGCTTGCCCACCTTGCGCATGATGTCGTCGCAGGCGTCGGCGCACTGTGTGCAGTGGATGCACTCCATCTGCAGGCCGTCACGGATGTCGATGCCGGTGGGGCAGGTGAGCACGCACGCGCCGCAGTCGATGCAGTCGCCGGCGTTGGCCGGGCGCTCCTTGCCCTTCATCCGCGGCTCGCCGCGGTTCCGGTCGTACGCGACGATGAGCGACTGGCGGTCGAGCAGCACCGACTGCCAGCGGCCGTACGGGCACACGACGAGGCAGGTCTGCTCGCGGAACCAGGTGAAGTCCAGGAAGATGGCGGCGGTCGTCATCGCCATGATCGCGAATGACGTCCAGTGCTCGAACGGCGAGCGGCGCACCCACACGGCGAGCTGGTCCACGCCCACGAAGTAGGCGAGGAAGGTGTGCGCCAGGAAGAGCGCGAGCACGAGGTACACCGCGTACTTGGCCAGCCGGCGCGGGTTGAGCTGCCCGGCGCGCCCCTCGCGGTCGAGCTGCAGCGACCCGCTGCGCCCGCCCTCCAGCAGCCGCTCGATGGGCCGGAAGAGGAACTCCATGTACACCGTCTGCGGGCATGCCCATCCGCACCAGACGCGCCCGAAGAGCGCCGTGAGCAGGAAGATCCCGATCAGGATGCTGCCCATGAGCAGCATGAGCAGCAGCGTGTCCGTGGGCAGGAACGTCACGCCCGCGAACGTGAATTCGCGGCGCGGAAGGTCGAGCAGCACCAGCGGCTTGCCGCCCACGCGCACATACGGAATGCCGAAGAACACCAGCATCAGCACATAGGCCAGTGTGCGGCGCCGCGTGAGGAACCGGCCGGGCGACGGCCTGGGGCGGATCCAGCGGCGCGATCCGTCCTCGTTCAGCGTCGGGAGCACGCGCCCCTGGGCGAGCGGGACACTCACTGCGCGTTCACCTTCACCCCCTGCGGGGCTTTCGGGTTCGGCGGGTTTGTGCCGTGCAGCGAGGCGACGTACACGGTGACGTCGTTGATCTGCTCGGGCTTCAGGAACTTGCCCCAGTTGGGCATGCCCTTGTCCAGCACGCCCTCCGTGATCGTCTTGTGGATGTCCATCAGCGTGCCGCCGTGCAGCCAGTAGTCGTCGGTGAGGTTGGGGCCGATGAGCCCGCCGCCGTCCGCGCGATGGCACGGGGCGCACGTGGAGGTGAAGATCGCCTTGCCGGCCGCGAGCGCTGCCTGGTCGTGCGTCAGCGCCGCGAGCGTGGCCGCATCCACGTTCCCGGTGGGCTGCGGCCAGCGCCTGGCCGCAGCCGCCATCTCGGCCTGGTAGTCGGCGATGCGTCCCGGGCCGCGCAGCGTGTGCCGCGGATCGAAGGCGTAGACGGCCGAGAAGATGATCGTGGCCCAGAAGATCCACACCCACCAGCGCGGCATCGGGTTGTCGAACTCCTGGATGCCGTCATAGTCGTGCTCGAGCAGCCGATCCTGCTCCTGTCGGTCCTGGGGCATGTCAGCGTCCGTCCTGACGTGAAGGGTGGGTCGCGTTCGGGTGCACGTCGTCCTCGAGCGGCAGGTGCGCCGCATGGTCCCACGAGCGTCCGCCGCCGAGGACCAGGCGCAGCCCGATCGCGATGAACACGGCAAAGAACAGGATGAGCGCCACTTCGGCGTAGAAGTGCAGGCCGGCGCCGCTCACCACGTCGGTCAGCGATTTCACGGGGCCCCCTTGCCGCCCGCGGACGCGGCGGTGGTCGTCGACGGTGCGGCGGCTCCGGTGGTGGCGGCGCCCGTCGCCGCCGGCGCGACGGTCTTGATGTCACGTCCCAGCCGCTGCAGGTACGCGGTGAGCGCGACGATCTCCTTGTCCTGCAGCCCGGACGGGCCGCCCTGCGCCGCGATGCCGTCGCCGATCTGCTTGGCCTGCTCGCGCGCCATCTGCGGGGCATGGCCGTCGATCACGGCGTCACCGTACGGGACGCCGAGCATGGCCATGACGTCCACGCGCTTCTGGATGCCGGCGAAGTCGATGGTGTTGGTCAGGAGGTGCGCGTAGGGCGGCATGATGGACCGCGGCGTCACCGACCGCGGGTCCTGCATGTGCCGCACGTGCCAGAGGTCGGGGTACTTGCCACCCTCGCGCGCCAGGTCCGGCCCGATGCGGCGCGAGCCCCAGAGGAACGGGTGATCGTACACGAACTCGCCGGGCTTGGAATACTCGCCGAAGCGCTCCGTCTCGTAGCGGAACGGGCGGATCATCTGCGAGTGACAGTTGAAGCACCCCTCGCGGATGTAGATGTCGCGCCCCGCCAGCTCGAGCGGCGTGTACGGCTTCACCGACGCGATGGTCGGCACGTTGGACCGGATCAGGAACGTGGGCAGGATCTCGAACAGCGAGGCGATGACCACGGCCACGATCGTCATCGTCGTGAAGAGCAGCCAGCGGCGCTCCCACATGCGGTGCCAGCCCATGTTGACGAAGCGCGCCCACGCGCCCTCCGGCACCGGGGCCGGATGCGGCTCGACGTACTCGCGGGTGAGCGGCGGCGCCTGGATGACCGGCTCGTCATACACGGCCGGACGCGAGCGCCACGTCATGAGGATGTTCCAGCCGAAGATCAGCATGCCGATGATGTAGAGCGTGCCGCCCACGGCGCGCACCCAGTACATCGGCATCAGCTTCACCACCGTCTCGATGAAGTCGGGGTAGGCCAGGCGCCCCGTCTGGTCGAACGCGCGCCACATGAGCCCCTGTGTCACGCCGGCGCTGTAGATCGCGACCACGTACAGCAGGATGCCGAAGCTGGCCACCCAGAAGTGCAGCTCCGCCAGCTTCTTGCTGTAGAGCTTGGTCTGGAACAGGCGCGGCAGCAGCCAGTAGATCATGCCGAACGTCATGAACCCGTTCCAGCCCAGCGCGCCGGTGTGCACGTGCGCGATGACCCAGTCGGTATAGTGCGCCAGCGCGTTGACGCTCTTGATCGAGAGCATCGGGCCCTCGAACGTCGCCATGCCGTAGGCCGTCACCGCGACCACGAAGAACTTCAGGACGGGATCATCCACCACCTTCTGCCACGCACCGCGCAGCGTGAGCAGGCCGTTGATCATGCCGCCCCATGACGGCATCCACAGCATCACCGAGAACAACATGCCCAGCGTGGATGCCCACTCGGGCAGGGCGGTGTAGTGCAGGTGGTGCGGGCCGGCCCAGATGTAGATGAAGACCAGCGACCAGAAGTGCAGGATGGACAGCTTGTACGAGTACACGGGGCGCTCGGCCGCCTTGGGCATGAAGTAGTACATGAGCCCGAGGAACGGCGTCGTGAGGAAGAACTCGACGGCGTTGTGGCCGTACCACCACTGCATGAAGGCGTCCTGCACGCCTGCGTAGATCGAGTAGCTCTTCAGTGGGCCGGCCGGGATGGCCAGGTTGTTGAAGATGTGCAGGATGGCGACCGTGACGATGCTGGCGATGTAGAACCAGAGCGCCACGTACAGGTGCCGTTCCCGCCGCTGCTTGAGGGTGCCGAAGAAGTTGACCGCGAACGCCACCCACACCACGGCGATCGCGATGTCGATCGGCCACTCGAGCTCGGCGTACTCCTTGGCCTGCGTGTAGCCGAGTGGCAGCGTGATGGCGGCGGCGACGATGATCGCCTGCCATCCCCAGAAGTGGAAGCGGCTGATGCCGTCGGAGAACATCCGGGCCTTGCACAGCCGCTGCGTGGAGTAGTACGCGCCAGTGAAGAACGCGTTGCCCGCGAACGCGAAGATCACCGCGTTGGTGTGCAGCGGGCGCAGGCGCCCGAACGAGAACCAGGGCGCCAGGTTGAAGGCGGGCACCGCCAGCTGCAGGGCGATGATGAGCCCCACGGACATGCCCACCAGCCCCCAGATGAAGGTGGCGAGCATGAACTTGCGGACGATGTCGTCGTCGTAGGTGAAGGAATCCAGTTGTGCGGTAGCCATCGCGATCTGGGCTGGTCGTGGATGGTGGTGGCCGCGACGCCTCGTGCGGCGGCGCAACAGGCCAACCCTCGGCCAGTGCGCACGTTGTGTTCTCCTGTGCGCGGGAAGTTCCCATCACGCAGGCGGGCACGGCATCGGAAAAGTCACGGACGACGCCCGGGGAATCCCCGACATGCGGCGCGCTCTGGCGCGAGGCAACGATCGGCGACACATTCGGTCGGAATTCCGGAGTTTCCCTGACCCGCGAGCCCCTGATGTCGCGTCGCCTGATTTCCTC
>DASZRI010000073.1:0-1996 GCA_035549215.1 Gemmatimonadaceae bacterium
CGCCGCGGCGCCGCGCAGCTTGAACGAGCCCGTGCGCTGCAGGTTCTCGAGCTTGAGCCACACGTCGGCGCCCGTGCGGCGGCCCAGCGCCGGCGCGGGCACGAGCGGCGTCACGCGCGCGAGGCGGCGCACGCGCTCGGCGACCGCGCCGCCCGTCACCTCACGCCAGATCTCGGGATCGAACAGCCGCTCCATGGCGGCGGAAGCTAGCACGTCGACGGCGCGCGCCGGGCGCGGTAAACGATAGGGAATGCCGTCGCCGCAGGTCACGCCTCTCGTCACGATCGAGCGCCTCGTGCGCGGCGGTCACGTCGCCGCCGAAGCGGCGGCCCGCACCGAATTCCTCTGGGACGAGATCCGCCGCCTCAAGCGCGAGAAGAACGCCTTCATCCCCGCGCACAACTACCAGGTGCCCGAGGTGCAGGCGATCGCCGACACGGTGGGCGACAGCTTCGAGCTGGCGGTGCGCGCGCGCGATCTCGACGCGCGCCTGGTCGTCTTCTGCGGCGTGCGCTTCATGGCCGAGGGCTGTTACACGCTGGCGCCCCAGCGCCCCGTGTACCTGCCCAACCTGCGCGCGCTCTGCTCGCTGGCGGAGGTGGACGCCGACGACGTCGCCGAGCGACAGGAGTTCCTGCGCGCAGCCGGCCGCAAGTTCGCGACCATGACGTACGTCAACACATACGCCGACGTGAAGGCGCTCTCGGACACCTGCTGCACGAGCTCGAACGCGGCGCGCATCGCCGGCAAGCTGGGCGCTCCCGACATCCTCTTCGTGCCCGATCAGAACCTGGCCTATCAGGTGGCGCTGAAGACGCGGCGGATGTACCTGCCGCCGCCCGAGCCGAACAAGTTCCACCCGAGGGAGTACGCCGACATGATCGAGCCGCTCATTCGCGAAGGGGAGCGGCAGGGCCTCGAGGGCAACGTGTTCGCGTGGGAGGGCGCGTGCCACGTGCACCACCAGATGACGCCCGCCGACGTCACGAAGATCCGGCGCGAGGATCCGGATGCCGTCGTGATCGTGCACGGCGAGGTGCGGCCGGAGCTGCAGGAGCTGGCCGACGAGGTGCTGTCCACGTCGCAGATGGCGAAGTTCGTCGAGGCGCACCCGGAGAAGAATCGCTACGCGATCCTCACCGAGTGCGGCCTCGTCGTGCGGATGGAGCTGGACCACCCGGACAAGCAGTTCTACAAGCCGTGCCGCCTGTGCCAGTACATGAAGGCGACGGATCTCGAGAACGTGTACACCACGCTGCGCGACGAGCCGCCCGAGCAGCGCATCACCGTGCCCGAGGACGTGCGCGCCGGCGCCGCGCGCGCGATGATGCGCATGATCGAGCTCGCGGCTTAGGCGTCAGCCGCGCGGTTTCCTTCTACGAATACGAAACGGCGCCGCGGCGATACGCCGCGGCCTCGACGGCGCGTGGCGGGGCGCGCTCGAGCCGAGCGTCAGAGCGTCGTCGCGCTCGGTGCGCAGCCCGGCGGCTGTTGCGCGCACGCGCAGCTGCGGCAGCCGTTCGGCCCCGTGCGGAAGCCGTATGGACAGGCCTTGCAGAGGATGTTCAGGCCTGCGCACGTGGCTGCGGACAGGCACCCGCAGGTCTGGCAGCCGTTGGCGTCCAGCGCGTAACCCTCGGCGCAGCTGGTGGCGCACGACACGGCCGGGCAGCTCCCAGGCGTCGTGCCCGCGGGGCAGGTCGCGGGCGGCTTGCACGTGCACGTCGCGCAGCCGCCCTCGTCGGCGACGTCGCCGTTCGCGCACGTCGAGGGGTCGCAGCGCAGCGCCGGACACTTGCAGGTGGGCGGCTGCCACGCGCACTTGCCGTCCGTGTTCCGGGCGCAGCCGCCGCCGACGATCGTCCCCGTCGGACAGTACGGCGCCGCGAATGGCGGCGGTGGACCGCAATCGTCCGTCGTGCACGCTGGCGGCGGGTTGCACTCGCAAGTCGGGCAGCCGTTGGCATCCAGCACGTTGCCGTACTGGCAGAAGATG
>DASZRI010000074.1:0-7619 GCA_035549215.1 Gemmatimonadaceae bacterium
GCGAGCTTCTCGAGCATTCCCCAGCAGGGGAAGTTGAACGCGTTGATGTGGACGGCCACGCCCTCGAGCGGCACGCAGATGTGGCGGCCGATGAACGTGCCGCCCCTGGACAGCGGCTCCGTGGGGCCCTCCACGTAGAACGTCTCGTTCGGGAACTCGCGGCGCCCGCGGCTGGCGTACGAGAAGAACGTGCCGATGCCGCCGTCAATGTCGATCCACGAATCGGTCTTCGTGGCGCCGGTGGCAGCCGAGATGGCGTAGAACGCGTCCTTGCGCTCCATCAGGTACTTCGCCATGGCCTTGAGCATGGCGGCGCGCTGGTGGAAGGTCATGGCGCGGAGCGCGGGGCCGCCGACGCGGCGCGCGTACTCGACCATGGCCTTGAAGTCGAGCCCCTCGCTGGAGGCCTCGCCGATCTTCTCGCCGGTGACCGCGTTGAAGAGGTCGGTGCCGGCGCCGGTGCCGGCCACCCACTCGCCAAGGGCGTAATTCTGCAGGCGCATGTTGGGCAATCGATGTGAACGGTGACGCGCGGGGCTACTCACCCCGCACCTGCTTCCACGTGCGGTACGACTGCTGCTGCGCCGCGCGGTCTGCGGGCACCTCGCGCAGCGGCTCGCAGGGCTTCCAGGCTGCGCGCATGCGCGCGGGGAGCCCCTGGTACACGCGCGTGCCCTCGGTCTTCCAGGCGAGCATCTCGTCGGTGACGTCCTTCACGATGCGCGCCGGGTTGCCGACGACGACCTTCCGCTCGGGCACCTGCATCTCGGACGGCACGAAGCACAGCGCCCCGACGATGCTGCCGGCGCCGATGACGGCGTTGTCCATGACCACGGCGTTCATGCCGACGAGCACGTTGGCGCCCAGGTGCCCGCCGTGCAGCACGGAGCCGTGCCCCATGTGCGCGGCGTCCTCGAGGACGGCGGCGGCGCCGGGAAAGGCATGGATGGTGCAGTTCTCCTGCACGTTGCACCCGTCGCCGATCACCACCGCACCCCAGTCGCCGCGGATGGCCGCGCCCGGCCCGACGTACACGTCGCGGCCGAGGATCACGTTGCCGGTGACGGCGGCCTGCGGGTGCACGAACGCCGTCTCGTGCACGACCGGGATGAAGCCCTCGAATTCGTAGATCACGCGCGCTCCAGGACCATCGCCATGCCCTGCCCCACGCCGATGCACATGGTGCAGAGCGCGTAGCGACCGCCGGTGCGTTCCAGCTCGCGGACCGCGGTGAGCACCAGGCGCGCACCGGACATGCCGAGCGGGTGCCCGAGGGCGATGGCGCCGCCGTTCGGGTTCACGCGCGGGTCGTCGTCGGCCATGCCAAGCTCCCGCATGCAGGCGAGCGACTGGGCCGCGAAGGCCTCGTTGAGCTCGATGACGTCCATCTGCTCGAGCGTGAGCCCGGCGAGCTGCAGCGCGCGACGCGACGACGGGACGGGCCCCATGCCCATGATCCGCGGCTCGACACCGGCAGCGGCGGCCGCGACGACGCGCGCGCGCGGCGCGAGGCCGAAGTCCTTCACGGCGCGGTCCGACGCGACGAGCAGCGCGGCGGCGCCATCGTTGAGCCCCGAGGAATTGCCGGCGGTCACCGAGCCCTGGCCATCGGTGCGGAACGCAGGCTTGAGCTTGCCCAGCACTTCCATCGAGGTGCCCGGGCGGATGAACTCGTCGTGCTCCACGCGCTTCGGGTCGCCCTTGCGCTGCGGGATCTCGACCGGCGCGATCTCGATGGCCAGGCGCCCGCTCTCGCGGGCGGCGGCGGCCTTCTGCTGCGAGCGCACCGCGAACGCATCCTGGTCCTGCCGCGACACCCCGAACTGGGCGGCGACGTTCTCGGCCGTCTCGCCCATGGAGTCGGTGCCGTACTTCGCCTTCATCTTCGGGTTCACGAACCGCCAGCCAAGGCTCGTGTCGAAGAGCTGCATGTCACGCGCGAACGCGGACGCGCCCTTGGAGAGCACGTACGGCGCGCGCGTCATGCTCTCGACGCCGCCGGCCACGTACAGGTCGCCCTCGCCCACCTTGATGCCGCGGGCCGCGCTCGCCACCGCGCTGAGCCCCGACGCGCAGAGGCGATTGACCGTCTCGCCCGGCACCGTGACCGGGAGCCCGGCCAGGAGCAGCGCCATGCGCGCCACGTTGCGGTTGTCCTCGCCCGCCTGGTTGGCGCAGCCGAGGATCACGTCGGCGATGCGCGCCGGATCCACGGACGCGTTGCGCGCCATGAGCGCGGAGATGGCGTGCGCGGCGAGGTCGTCCGCGCGGACCTCGCTCAGCGCGCCGCCCAGGTTGCCGATCGGCGTGCGGATGCCGTCTACGATGTATGCGTCACTCATGCGTGGATGCGTTCGGGAGGTGGTCCTGCCGCGTGCGGTACACCGTGCCGCGGAAGATCGCGACCGTGACGCCGGACTCGTTGCGCACGGTGACGGTGTAGAACGCGAGCCGGTTGGAGGCGCTGTCCTCGACGGCGACGGCCGTGAGGACGTTGCCGGGATGGACAGCCACGGGGTAGCTGATGCCGTTCTCGATGCTCACCGTGACACGCCCGTTGGTGTTGGACGCGAAGGCGAGCGCGCTGTCGGCCAGCGAGTACACGATGCCGCCGTGCGAGACGCCGAAGCCGTTCACCATGTCGTCGCGCACGGCCATGCGCACGGTGGAGCGCCGCGGTGCGATCTCGAGGATCTCGATGCCGAGCCACTGGCTGAAGGCATCGCGCGCCATCATGCCGCGGACGATCGCCTCGGCCAGTTCCTGCTCGCCGCGCGCGACATCGGTCACGCGAGGATCCTCCGCGCTTCCTTGGCCAGGCGCCGCAGCAGCGGGCTCGGGCGGTAGCGATCCTCGCCGTATTCCTCCTGCAGGGCCGTGATGCGCGCCAGCACGGCGCGCACGCCGATCTCGTCGCCCCAGGCCAGGAGCCCCCTGGGGTAGTTGACGCCCTTCGTCATGGCCAGCTCGATGTCCGCCGGCGAGGCGATGCCGAGGTACACGGCGTCCACCGCCTCGTTGATGAGCATGGCGAGCACGCGATCGAGGATGCGCTTGCCGAGCACCGGATCCCGGTTCGGCTCGGGCGGCACCGCGCCGTCGCGGTAGTCATAGTAGCCGCGCTTCGCCTTGCGCCCGAGCAACCCGGCCTCGACCAGCCGGCACTGCGTGAGCGCGGGGCGGTAGCGCGGGTCGTAGTACATCGCCTCGAACACCGAGCGGGTGACGGCGTAGTTCACGTCGTTGCCGATGAAGTCCATCAGCTCGAACGGTCCCATGCGGAAGCCGCCGAGCTCGCGCATGGCCCAGTCGATCGTGGCGCAGTCGGCGAGCTTCTCCTCGAGGATCCGCAGCGCCTCACCGTAGAACGGACGCGCGATGCGGTTGACGATGAATCCCGGCGTGTCCGCGGCAACGACCGTGGTCTTGCCCCAGGCGTCCACGAGGGCGCGCACGGCCGTCGTGATGCCGGCATCGGTGGTGATCGCGGGCACGATCTCCACCAGCGGCATGACCGGCGCGGGATTGAAGAAGTGGATGCCGATCACGCGCTCCGGCCGGCTGGACGCCGCGCTGAGCGCCGCGACGGAAAGCGACGACGTGTTGGTGCCGAGCACGGCGTCCGGCGCCAGCACGCGGTCCAGCGCGCCGAAGAGCGCCTTCTTGGCCTGGAGCTCCTCGACGATCGCCTCGATGACGAGGCCGCACGGCGCGAACTGCGCGATTTCCGCCTGGCCGATGCCGGAGACGTACGTAATGCGCGCGAGCGCCGCGTCCGTGTCCGCCTGCGTCATGCGGCCCTTTTCCACCTCGCGCGCGAGCGCCTTGCGGTGTCCCTCCCGCGCGCGGTCGAGTGCGGCCGGGATCGCGTCCGCGAGCAGCACCCGGTGCCCGCGCGTGGCGGCCACCTGCGCGATGCCGCTGCCCATTGCCCCGGCGCCGACGACGCCGACGATCGTGTCCGTGCCGAGCGCCATCACTTCCCCGTGTAGGTTGGCTTCCGTTTCTCGAGGAAGGCGCGGACGCCCTCCTGGTAGTCCTCGGTCGTGCCGGCCTCGCGCTGCACCTGTTCCTCGAACGCGAGCTGCGCCTCGAGGTCCACGCCCAGCGAGTGGTTGATCGCGCGCTTGGTGAGGCCGAGCCCGCGCGTGGGCTGCGTGGCCAGGTGGCGCGCGAGCCCGTACGCTGTGTCGTGCAGCACGGAGTGCGGCACCACGTCGTGAACGAGGCCCCACTCGCGGGCCTTCGCGGCGGTGAGCTTGTCGCCAAGCATCATGAGCGCGGTCGCGCGGTGCACCCCGACCAGGCGCGGCAGGAAGAAGGTGCCGCCGCTGTCCGGAATGAGCCCGATCTTCGCGAAGCTCTGGATGAACACGGCTTCCTCGGCCGCAATCACGATGTCGCAGGCGAACGCGATGTTCGCGCCGGCCCCGGCCGCCACCCCGTTCACGGCGCAGATGACCGGCTTCTCGATGCCGCGGATCAGGCGGATGATCGGATTGTACGACGTCCGCACGATCTCGCCGAGGTCCGCGTTGCCGGCCTCGGGGGCCACCGCCTCGGCCAGGTCCTGCCCCGCGCAGAAGCCGCGCCCGGCGCCCGTGAGCAGCACGGCGCGCACGTTCGGGTCCCTGGACAGCGCGCCGAGGACCATCTGCAGCTCCAGCGCCATGGCGCGGTTGAAGCTGTTCAGCACGTCCGGGCGGTTGAGCGTCACCGTGGCGACGCCCTCGGTCAGGGTGCAGTCGACGAACTGGTAAGCCATCCGCGTCCTCGCAGATCAGGGGTGGTCCGGCAGGGGGAAAGATACCCGGACGGTGGCGTGAAGCCCAAGGACCGGGCGGGGTGTGCGCGGGTGGACTCGGTGGCGGCATCAGGCCAGATTTCGCGTCGGAATTGCCCGTGCCGGCCCCAGGGGCCGGCGCCCCCGACCGCCTGCAGCACCCGAGGAGAGATGCCCACGAAGTCCGCGTCCCGGCCCGCCGCCTCGCGCAAGCCCGCCGCTCCCGCCCTGGACTGGCGGAAGATCGCGTACCAGGTCCTCGTCTCGCGCATGCTGGACGACGTGGAAGAGGAAACGAACCGGAATCGCGCCAAGGTGCCCAAGGAGAACGTGGTGCTCTACCAGTTCTCGGCGCGCGGGCACGACATGGCGCAGATCATCCTCGGGTCCATGCTCACCGGGCGCCATGACGCCGCGGGGGCGTACTACCGCTCGCGCCCGCTGCTGCTGTCGCTCGGGTTGAGCATCGAGGATGCGCTGGCCAGCCCGCTGGGGCGCTCGGGCGGCTTCAGCGACGGCCGCGACATCGGCGTCGTGTGCAACCTGCCGAACCGCAACGGCGCAATCGTGCTGCCGATGGCGGGCGACGTGGGCTCGCAGTACACGCCGTCCGCCGGGTGGGCGCATTCGATCCTGTACCATCGTGACACGCTCAAGGACGCGTCGTACGCCGGCGCGATGAGCGTCGCGCTGGGCGGCGAGGGCTCCGTGGCGACCAACGGCTTCTGGTCCGCGCTGACGATGGCGACGACGCTCAAGCTCCCGATGCTCTTCTACATCGAGGACAACGGGCTGGGCATCTCGGTGACGGGTGACATGCAGACGCCGGGCGGCAACATCGCGAATAACCTGGCGTCGTTCGGCAACCTGTTCATCCGCGACGGCGACGGCACGAACCCGGAGGAGACCGCGCGCCTGCTGTCGGAAGTCGTGTCGCACGTGCGCGCGGGCAAGGGCCCGGCGCTCATTCACCTCACGGTACCGCGGCTCTCGAGCCACTCGGGCCCCGACAACCAGAAGGGCTACCGCACCGACGCGGAGATCGCGGCGGACGCGGCGCGGGACCCGCTGCCCCGGCTGCGCAAGTTCCTGGTGCCGTCCATCCTATCGGAAAAGGAGTGGAAGGCGCTGGAGGCGGAGGTGGCGCGCGATGTGGAGGCCGCGCTGGCGGCGGCGCGCTCGCGTCCCGCGCCAGAGCCGGCGCGCGTGAAGCGGTTCGTGTACGCGGAGTCCGCGCAGCCGGGAGACGTCGAGGCATTCGGCGGGCTGACCGACGCGGAGATCTCGGCGCTGGGCGGCACGGAGGTGCCGGCCGAGGACGGCGAGATGGTGCGCTTCGCGGAGGCCGTGCGTCGCACGCTGCGCAGCGAGCTCGCGCGCAACCCCAAGGTGCTCGTGTTCGGCGAGGACGTGGGGCGCAAGGGTGGCGTGCACCTGGTCACGGAAGGGCTGCAGAAGCAGTTCGGCACGGATCGCGTGTTCGACACGAGCCTGTCGGAAGAAGGGATCATCGGCCGCGCGGTGGCGATGGCGATCTCGGGGCTGATGCCGGTGGCGGAGATCCAGTTCCGCAAGTACGCCGACCCGGCCACGGAGCAGCTCAACAACTGCGGCACGATGCGCTGGCGGACGGCCAACCAGTTCGCGGCGCCGATCGTGGTGCGGATGCCGGGCGGGTATGGCAAGGACGTGGGCGATCCGTGGCACTCGCTGAGCGACGAGGTGCGCTTTGCGCATGCGATCGGCTGGCAGCTCGCGATGCCGTCGAACGCGGCGGATGCAGTCGGGCTGCTGCGCGCTGCGATGCGGAGCAAGAACCCGACCGTGTTCTTCGAGCATCGCTCGCTGCTGATGACGAGCGACGGCAGCGCGCGCTATCCGGGCGACGACTACGTGATCCCGTTCGGCAAGGCGAACCGGATGCGCACGGGCGACCGGATCACTGTGGTGACGTGGGGCGCGATGGCGCTGCGCTGCGCGGAAGCGGCGGACCTGGTTGGCGGCGGCGTGGACCTGCTCGACCTGCGGACCATCGCGCCGTGGGACCGCGCGGCGGTATTACAGTCCGTGGAGCAGACGGGCCGGTGCCTCATCGTGCACGAAGACACGCTGACCGCCGGGTTTGGCGCCGAGATCGCGGCGACGGTGGCGCGTGAGGCGTTCTGGCATCTTGATGCACCAGTGGAGCGGATGGCGGTGGAGGACGTTCCGATGCCGTATCATCCGGTGCTGCTGGAGGCGGTCCTGCCGAGTGCCCGTTCCATCGCGGAGCGAATCGAGGAGATGCTGCGGGTCTGAGAAGGTCAGGTACCACGGCATCCACCTGGTGGACCAGCTTCGTCCTTGACACCCTCGCCCTGATCCGGTAGCGTGTTCGACCGCGCTTCGGCGCGCATCCCTTTCGTGAGGTCCAACGTTGCGCCTGTACCTGCCCGACATCACTGGCATCGCCGCCCCGCTGTGCGGGGGCGTGCTGCGTGCGCGCTTCACCAGCGCGCCACCGGTGATGCCAGCCATTCGAGCCGGAGCAGGCCTGCGAGGCATGCGGTAAGCGACTGACGCTTCCCCTTCGCGGACGATTCAACGCCCCACCTGCGGCCGGCACAGCAGAGGGGGCGTTTGCTTTTTCCGCACGGAGAACCTCCGCATGACAAGTCCTTCGTTCGAAGCCACGGCGCCTCCCGTAGCCCGGCGCATCGCCGACGGATGGCGCGCCCTGCGCGAAGCAGCGCGCGGGACGCACCACGACTACACCGCCGGCTCGATCGGCCGCGCGATCTTCCTGCTCGCCGTGCCGATGGTGCTCGAGATGGCCATGGAGAGCATCTTCGCGGTC
>DASZRI010000075.1:0-2048 GCA_035549215.1 Gemmatimonadaceae bacterium
CGAGGTGCGCGAGCGGGTGCTGGCCGACGCGCGCGCCGACCTGGCGTCGCTTGGAACCGGGGCGGCGACGGGATAGTTTCCGGGCTATGCCCGAGACACTCCAGCAGCGCATTGCCCATGCGCTTTCGCATGTGCGGAACCCGCGCACCGGTCGCGACGTGGTCAGCGACGAGATGGTGCGCGACGTGGCGACCACGACCGGCGGCAAGGTCCGCCTGACCCTGCTCCTGGACGCGGAGGATCCGGCGACCCTGGTGCGCGACGTGCGCCAGGCGCTGGAGCGCGGGGAGGGCGTGCAGGAGGTGCGCGTGGACGTGAAGGATCCGCGCGAGTTCGCGCCGAAGCCCGCGGCCTCGCGCGCGTTGCCCGTGATGGACGCCGCGCCGGCGGCGCCGCGCCCGCACGCACCGACGCCGGTGTCCTACCCCAACCTGGGGCGCATCATCGCGGTGTCGAGCGGCAAGGGCGGCGTGGGCAAGTCCACCGTCGCGACCAACCTCGCGGTCGCGCTGGCGAAGTCCGGCGCGCGCGTGGGGCTCATGGACGCCGACATCTACGGCCCCAACGTGCCGAAGATGATGGGCGTGGGCGCGCCGCCGCCGGTGGTGAATGAGAAGATCGTGCCGCTCGAGGCGCACGGCGTGAAGGTCATCTCGCTCGGCTTCATGATCGACCGCGACCAGCCCGCCATCTGGCGCGGGCCGATCGTCATGAAGATCATCACGCAGTTCCTGCGCGACGTGGCCTGGGGCGAGCTGGACTACTTCATCGTGGACATGCCGCCGGGCACGGGCGATGCGCAGCTCTCGCTGGTGCAGGCGACGATGGTGCACGGCGCGGTGATCGTGACGACGCCGCAGGACGTGGCCACGGGGGACGCGCTGCGCGGCGTGCGCATGTTCCAGCGCGTGGGCGTGCCGGTGCTCGGCATCGTGGAGAACATGAGCTGGTTCGAGTGCCCGCACTGCGGCAAGCCGACGGCGATCTTCGGGTCGGGCGGCGGCGAGCGGCTGGCGAAGGAAACCGAGCTGCCGCTGCTGGGGCAGGTGCCGCTCTACCCGCGCGTGCTCGAGGGCGCGGAGCAGGGGCAGCCGATCGTCGTGTCGGATGCGGGCTCGTCCGCCGCGCGGGCGCTGGTGTCGGTGGCGGAGCGCGTGCAGCAGGCGGTGCGGGAGCTGGCCACGGCCACATGAGGTGATCGTGCCGCGCGCGCTCATCACCCTGCTCACCGATTTCGGCACTGCCGACGGGTACGTGGCGGAGGTGAAGGGTGTGCTGCTCACGGGCGCGCGTGATGCGACGCTGGTGGACATCACGCACGACGTGGCGCCGCAGGACGTGGACGGCGCGCGACTCGCGCTCGCGCGCTACTGGCGCCGGTTTCCCGAGGGCGCGATCCACCTGGCGGTCGTGGATCCCGGGGTCGGCACGCCGCGCGACGCGCTGGCCGTGGAGAGCAGCGGCCGCTTCCTGATCGGGCCGGACAACGGCGTGCTGTCGCCAGCGCTGCTCGCGCCGGGCGCACGGGCGATCCGCCTGCCGGTGCCTGCCCACGCGTCGCCCACGTTCCACGGGCGCGACGTGTTCGCGCCGGCGGCGGTGCAACTCGCGAACGGCGTGCCGCTCGATGCGCTGGGCGAGCCCGTCTCCGAGCCGATCATCCGGCGCACGCCCGAGCCGCATCGCGCGGCGGACGGCGCGCTCGAGGGGATGATCGTGACGATCGACCGCTTCGGCAATGCGATCACGAACTTCCTGGGCGTGCGCGGCGGGGTGGCGCACGTGGCGGGGCGCGAGGTGCCGGTGCGCCGCACCTACGGCGACGTGGCCTCGGGCCAGCCGCTGGCGCTGGTGGGCTCGTCGGGGCTGCTGGAGATCGCGGTGCGCGACGGGAGCGCCGCGCACGTGCTGCAACTCACGCGCGGCATGCCGGTGCGGATGCGCGCGTCGTAGGCGCGCTCAGTTGCCCGTGCTGCCGAAGCGGTCGAGCGTGATGCCGCCGAAGGTCGTCTTGATGTTCAGGCGCAGGTGGTACCGGGCGCTGTCCC